>JARRJX010000066.1:0-7409 GCA_037388645.1 Chloroflexota bacterium | reverse complement strand
CGTTGTGGCCGCCCGCCGCCGCCACTTCGAGCGCCCGCTTGACGTGCTCCTGCCCCTTCACGTCGGAAAAATCGACCGGGTAATGCGGCGGGGCGCGCAGCGCCTCGACCTCCTCGCGGTCGTAGGCCGGGATCACGTCCAGCTCCAGCAGGTGCTCGACCAGCGAGATCAGGTGGTCGACCGGGTAGACGGTCACGTCAGGGACCAGCGCCGCTTCGGCGGCGTCCGGGGTGGGCACGAACACCCGCTCCAACCCCAGCGCGGCGGCCAGGATCGCCGCAGGCAGCACGCCCCGCACGTGCTTCACGCTGCCGTCCAGCGACAGCTCGCCCAGCACCAGCGCCCCGTCGAGCGCGTCGGGTGGAAGCTGATCCGTCGAGGCCAGCAGGCCGACCACCAGCGCCAGGTCGTAAGACGCGCCCTCTTTGCGCAGGTCGGCGGGGGCCAGGTTGATCGTCAGGTGGCGCTGGCTGGGGAAGGTCAGGCCGCTGTTGCGCATCGCGGTCGAGGCCCGGTCGAGCGCCTCCCTGACCGCCGCGCCCGGCAGGCCGATCAGCGTCGTGCGGGGCTGCCCCCGTGAGACGTTGACCTCCACTTCGACGGGCACGCAGTCGATCCCGACCAGCGCACAGCAATTGACTTTGACGAGCATCGGCGACTCCGGGGTGTGGTCGCGCAGCCGGTGAGCGGTGTCGGGCTGCGCCTGTGACAGCAGTTGTGAGGCTAGCATACCTGACCCGGTACGCAGGGACAAGATCGTGCGCCCCCTTCACCCATAATCATCCGTACAAATCGACTATAATAGGGTTGACGGGGAGCGGCGCAACTTTCCTGGGCCAGCCGCGTACAATAATCGAATGTCAATCTGATGGGCCGTTTCCAGTTGGCGCGCCGGGCGCGCCCTGTGTATACCCAACCATTCATCCAGGTTTTTGGCTATAGCGTTACTCAAGGAGGGAGACCAAGATGTTTGCCAACCGTAATTATTGGCGCGGAGTGGTGTTGGCGGGCCTGATGCTCGCGCTGGCCCTGCTCTTTGTGGCACCGGTGTTTGCCGGTGATTCTTATGAGGGAGAAACGATCATCATCGACGAGGACACCGACGACGACGTGTATGCCTTCGGCCAGGAGATCGTCGTCGACGCGACGATTAACGGCGACCTGATCGCCTTCGGCAGCTCGCTGACCATCAACGGCACCGTCACCGGCGACGTGATCTTTGCCGGTGCGGCCCTGACGCTCAACGGCACGGTCGGTGATGACCTGCGCGCGGCGGGCGCGGTGCTCTACCTGGGTGAGGACGCTTCGGTCGGCGATGACTTCAACGCCGGGGCCGGGGCCCTCGAGATGGTGCCGGGCAGCAGCGTGGGCGGCGACCTGTTCTTTGGGGCCGGGCAGGCCGTGATCGGCGACGTGGCGGGTCGGGTCGCCGGTGGCGGCGAGGGAGTCCGGATCGTCGGCACCGTGGGCGGTAACGCCGATCTTGAGGTGGGCGATCCCAATTCTACCAGCCCCACCTTCATGGTCCAGATGCAGCAGTATTGGATGCAGGCCCAGGGCGTCGAGTTCCCGCCCATCTCGGACGTGCCCCCCGGCCTGACCTTTGCCGGGGACGGCCATGTCGAGGGCGACCTGCGCTACACCGCCAGCCAGTCGTCGCAAGGCGTGCAAGATTTCGTGGGTGGGACGACTGACTTTGTCCAGCAGGTTGCAGAAGAGGAAGCGGGGCCGAGTGCGGCCATGCTCGGCGTGCGCTTCCTGGGTCGCTTCGTCGGGCTGGGCCTGGTTGCGCTGGTGTTCGGGGTGCTGCTTCAGGCGCTGGCCCCGAAGTTCCTCGATGGGGCGCTCGACACCCTCAAGACTCGTCCTCTCCCCAGCCTGGGCGTGGGCTTCCTGGGCTACCTGGTCTACTTCGCCCTGGTCCTGGTGTTTGTCATCCTGCTGTTTGTCGCCCTCATCCCGTTGGGTGTGATCGGCGTGGGCGGGCCGATCGCGCGCGGGCTGCTGTTGTTCGGCGCGGGCTTCCAGACCTTCTTCGGCCTGTCCACCCGCTGGCTGCCGATCATCTTGTTCGGCCTGTTGCTGGGTGGTGCCCTGTACGGCCTGGTCAACAAGGAGCGGAAAGCGCCCTTCTGGTCGCTGGTCATCGGGGTGTTCCTGATTGCCTTCGTGCTGGCGATCCCGATCGTCGGGCGGCTGGTGGTGGGCGGCGTGCTCAGCCTGTTCGCGCTGGGCGCGGTGATCCTCTATCTCTGGCCGCGCAAGCAGGCGGGCGAGCCAGCCGCCGCGGCGGACGCGCCCTCATTGGACGCGCCCCCGGCTGTCTAACGCGCTGTCCTGATACGAGCGCCAACCGGGCGTGGCCGTCATGGTCGTGCCCGGTTTTTTTGTTTCGCAAAGCGCCACCTCTTCACCAAATCTTTAACGTCGCTTCAAAAAATCTTCACTCGTGCCCGTTATATTGAGATTATCAAATCTGCCAGGAGGAGGGTGGGGGCCTCATCGGCCTCTTTTTGTTAGAATGATGGTGAGCTATCTGAGCGCTGAAGCAGAGAAGGAGCAATCTGTGCCGGACGCCAAAATTCTGGTCGTCGACGACGAGCAGGACATCCTCGACCTGGTGGTGGCCTACCTGGAGGCGGAAGGGTACGACGTGCGCACCGCCCAGGACGGGCTGGCTGGCCTGGAGCTGGCCCGCCAGTTTGCGCCGGATTTGATCGTGCTGGACATCATGCTGCCCGGCCTGGACGGCATGCAGGTCCTGACCCGGCTGCGCCGCGAGTCGGAGGTCTACGTCATCATGCTGACGGCCAAAGCCGAGGAGACCGACAAGATCGTCGGTCTGTCCGTCGGCGCGGACGATTACCTCACCAAGCCCTTCAGCCCGCGTGAGTTGGTCGCGCGCATCAAGGCCGCGCTGCGCCGCATCCAGGGGGAGACGGCCCCGGCGGGCGATCTGGCCTTTGCCCACGTCCGCGTCGACCCGGAGGGGCGGCGTGCCTGGGCGGGCGGCCAGGAGATCGACCTGACGACGACCGAGTTTGACCTGCTGCTGGCGCTGGCCCAGAACGCCGGGCGGGTGCTCAGCCGCGAGCAGCTTCTCCAGAAAGTGTGGGGCTACGACTACTACGGGGACGACCGGGTGGTGGATGTCCACATCGGGCACGTGCGCCAGAAGCTGGGCGAGCACAGCCAGGCCATCGTGACGGTGCGCGGCGTCGGCTACCGCTTTGAGGGCGAGGGGTAAGACCATGTTCCGCGCGCTGCGCCGCAGCCTGGGCGTTAAAATATTTGCTTCTTACCTGGTCGTGATCGTCGTGGGGGTTAGCGTCCTCCTCACCGTGTCCGAGTTGACCGCCCCCACCGCGTTTGCCCACCACATGGCCGGGATGCGTAGTGCGGCGGGCGGCGGCATGATGCGGGGCAGCGGCATGATGGCCGAGCTGTTCGTCGACTATCAGGCCGCCGTGCGCGAGGCGCTGGCCCTGGCCGCCGGGGCCGCCGTGGTCGTCGCCCTGGGCGTGAGTCTCTTCGTCACCCGGCGGGTGGTCAGGCCGGTGCAGCAGATGGAGCGCGCCAGCCAGCGCATCGCCGAGGGCCACTACGCCGAGCGGGTGGACGTTTCCGGCACGCCAGATGAGTTCGACGAGTTGGGTCAGTTGGCCGTCAGCTTCAACCGGATGGCGTCGGCGCTGGAGCAGACCGAAGCGATGCGCCGCCAGTTGATCGGGGATGTGGCGCACGAGCTGCGCACCCCGCTGACGACCATCAAGGGCACGGCGGAGGGGTTGATCGACGGCGTGCTGCCCGCCGACCCGGAGACTTTCAACCGGGTCTATAAAGAGGCCGACCGCTTGCAGCGCTTGGTGGTCGATTTGCAGGAGTTGAGCCGGGTTGAGGCGGGGGCCTATCAGTTAGAGCGGAAGCCCGTCCGGGTGGGCGAGCTGGTGGGTGCGGCGGTCGAGCGCTTAAGCCCGCAGTTTGCCGACAAGGGGGTGACGCTCGCGGCGGACGTTCCCGCCGGGCTGCCGCCCGTGCTGGCCGATGAAGACCGCATCGGCCAGGTGCTCCTGAACCTGGTGGGCAACGCCCTGCAATACACACCTGCTGGCGGCTCGGTCACGGTGCGGGCAAAACGCGAGCGGGATCACGTCGTGTTTAGCGTCGTGGACACCGGCATCGGCATCCCCGCCGGGCACCTGCCGCACCTCTTCACCCGCTTCTACCGGGTCGACAAGTCACGCTCGCGCGCGGGCGGCGGCAGCGGCATCGGCCTGACCATCTCCCGGTTTCTCGTCGAGGCCCACGGTGGGACGATTGCCGCCCAGAGTCCCGGATCGGGGGAAGGCAGCACCTTCACCTTCACCCTGCCGGTTGCCTCCGGTCATCCATAAATAAAAAACGAGCGTGACCATCGCGGCCACGCTCGGACTTTCTTCGTGGATGACTGGCGCTCAGGCCAGGTAGTCGCGCAGGTTGTGCGCCAGCCGGGGGTGACGCAGCCGCCGCAGCGCTTCTTTCTCAAGCTGGCGGATCCGCTCGCGCGAGAGGCCGAACTTGTTCGCGATCTCCTCCAGCGTGTGCTGCTCGCCGCCGCCCAGCCCGAAGCGCAGCCGCAGGATGTGCGCCTGGCGCGGCGTCAGCTCGGAGAGCACTTCCTCGATCGTCTCTTGCAGCAGGTGGTGGGCCGCCGCCTCGGCAGGCTCCGGCGAGTCCTGGTCTTCGATGAAGTCCCCAAATTCGCTGTCGCCGTCGTCGCCGACGGGCCGCTCCAGCGCGATTGCGTGCTGGCTGGCGTCCATCATGCCCCGCACGCTCTCCGCCGGAAGCTCCATCTCCTCGGCGATCTCCTCCGGCGTCGGGCGGCGTCCTAGCTGCTGTTCGAGCAGCTGCGCCGTGCGATACATCTGCCGGATGCGCTCGGTCATGTGCAGCGGGATGCGGATCGTGCGCGTCTTTTGGGCTAGTGCCCGCGTGATCGCCTGCCGGATCCACCACGTCGCGTACGTGCTGAAGCGGTTCCCCCGCTTATAGTCGTACTTGTCGACCGCCCGCATCAGCCCGACGTTCCCCTCCTGGATCAGGTCGGGGAAGGGCAGACCCTGGCCCATGTAGCGCTTGGCGATGCTGACCACCAGCCGCGTGTTCGCGCGGCCCAGGTGCTCCCTCGCCTCCTGCGACAGCTCGATGTGGGCGATCAGCTCCGCCCGCTGGCTCATGCTCAGGTCAGAGGCGTAGTCGAGCTTCTTGCGCGCCGTCTTGCCCCGCTCGATCTGCTTGGCGAGGTCGATTTCCTCTTGGGCGGTCAGCAGTGGCTCCTGCGCCATCTGCCGGAAATACAGCCCCACCGGGTCATCCGCCGAAACCGCGTTGATGTCGGCGATGATCCCTTCCTCTTCCTCGGAGTCCTCTTCGTCTTCCGATTGTAGTTCGAGCAATGGGCTTTGTTTCTCCTCCTGGCGGATCTCCACGCCGAACTCTTCGAGCTCTTCCAGAAGAGACTCGACGTTGGCCTCGTCGAAGTCGTCGGCGATCACCTCGACCAGGTCGTCGTATGTGACGTAGCCGCGAAGCTCGGCGCGTGCCAGGAGTTCTTGTATCACATCACTACGTGGGTCTTCGTAGGTGTGATTCGCTGTTTGTACCCTGTCTATCATGTCCAACACAAATAACTCTCAGAATTGTAATGCTTTTGTTATCATTCGCTAACTGGCAAGCCTTGCTATTCTAGCATAAAAAACAATCGAAATCAATCGTTTGTGACAAAACAAACACATTTGCGCAGTCGCTAAAACACCGCCTTGGGGGGGCGTCCGACCGGCGGCCCGCTCACACCAGTTTGAATCGCTCCGGCTGCGGGTGACGCCCCACGATCTCCCGTGCGATCTGGTTGTGCCGGGCGACGTGCGCCTCCACGTCCAGCGTCGTCAGCCGCCCGTCGCGCACCACCACCCGCCCGTTGATCACCGACAGGTCGACCCGCTCGACCCGGCACAGCAGCAGCGCACCCAGCGGGTCGTGCACCGCGCCGCCCGCCAGGCTCAGCGTGTCCAGCCGCACCCCGATCAGGTCTGCCGCCTTGCCCGCCGCCAGCGCACCGATGTCGTCCCGGCCCAGCACCGAGGCGCTGCCCAGCGTCGCCAGTTCCAGCGCCTCCTGCACGCTGAATACCCCTGCACCTCCTTCTACGCGCTGGAGCAGCAAAGCGTTGCGCGTCTCGCCGATCAGGTGGCTCGCGTCGTTGCTGGCCGAGCCGTCCACCCCGATCCCCACCTTCACCCCCGCGTCCAGCATGTCGCGCACCCGGCAGATGCCCGACCCCAGCCGCATGTTCGAGGAGGGGCAGTGCGCCACCCCCGTGCCGGTTTCCGCCATCATCTTGATCTCGTCGTCGTCGACGTAGATCGCGTGCGCCCACCACACGTCCGGCCCCACCCAGCCCAGGTCGGCCATGTAGGCCGCCGGGCGGAAGCCGAACTCGCGCAGGCAGAACGCTTCCTCGTCGCGCGTCTCCGCCACGTGGGTGTGCAGCATCACGCCCTCATACGAGCGGGCCAGCCGGGCCGCCTCCCGCATCAGTTCCCCCGTGACCGAGAACGGCGAGCAGGGGGCCAGCCCCACCCGCAGCATCGCGTAGGGGGCCGGGTCGTGGTAGGCTTCTATCGCCCGCTGGCAGTCCGCCAGGATCGCGTCCTCTTCCTGCACCACGTGGTCGGGCGGCAGTCCGCCCTTGCTGCGCCCCAGCGACATCGACCCGCGGGTGACGTGGAACCGCATCCCCACCGCCTGCGCGGCCCGCACCTGGTCGTCCAGGCTGGAGCCGTTCGGGTATAGGTACAGGTGGTCGCTGCTCGTCGTGCAGCCGGAGAGGATCATCTCGGCCATCGCCGTCTGGGTGCTGATGAACACCGCCTCGGATTCCATCTCCCCCCAGATCGGGTAGAGCCGCACCAGCCAGTCGAACAGCTCTTCGTCCTGTGAGCCGGGCACCGCCCTGGTTAGCGTCTGGTAGAAGTGGTGGTGGGTGTTCACCAGGCCGGGCAGGACGGCCATGCCCGCCGCGTCGATCACCTCGTCGGCCTCCGTCGGCAGCGTCTCGCTCGGCCCGACCTGCTCGATCACGTTGTCCCGAATGAACAGGCCGCCCCCGCGAATCCGGCGGCGCTTCTCATCCATCGTGATGACTTCTTCGGCGTTCTTGACCAGCAGTGTGCTCACGCAAATCGACCTTTCGCTGTGTGCTGGAAAGCAGCTTGTTAAGCGGCTGGCGTTATCCTTGTCATGATTATACAACGATAACGCCATCAGGCGGTGCAGCAGCCGACTTTCTACGTAGGTTGCAGCGGCAGGCGTCAGGTTAAACCGGCGCTGCCGGGGCGGAGTTTTTCCTTATTAAGCGTGGGGGAGGG
>JARRJX010000065.1:0-8554 GCA_037388645.1 Chloroflexota bacterium | reverse complement strand
CTGTGCCGGACATCTACCGGCTCGACCTCGATTCCGGGCAGGCGCGGCAGTTGACCTTCAGCCAGCCGCCCGCCCTGGACGCGATGACGCTGGCCGCCCCGGAGCGGGTCTCCTTCCAGAGCTTCGACGGGCTGGAGATTCCAGCCTTCCTCTACCGCCCCGCCCACCCGAACGGCGCGGCAATCGTCTATCCCCACGGCGGCCCGACCTCCCAATACGTGCTCGAATGTGACATCGTCGCCCAGTATTTCGTGGCGAAGGGATACACCTGGCTGGCCCTCAACTTCCGGGGCAGCACCGGCTACGGCATCGACTTCGAGCGGGCCAACCACAACGTGTGGGGCGTCGACGATACGAAGGACTGCCTGCATGGGGCGGATTACCTGGCCGCCCTGGAGTGGGTCGATCCGGGCCGGATCGGCATCTTCGGGGGGAGCTACGGCAGCTACATGGTGACCTGCTCGCTGGCCTTCGACCCCGACTACCGCTTCGCCTGTGGGGCCGCCAAGTACGGCGACTGCGACATCCTCTCCTCCTGGGCGCAGGGCGACCAGGATGGCCGGGAAGACCTGGAGCGCCAGATGCAGCACCCGGCCCGCAACCAGGCGGGCTACCGGGCCGGTTCGCCGGTCTGGCAGGTCGCCAACATCCAGAAGCCGCTGTTCCTCAGCCACGGCCTGCTGGACGAACGGGTCCACCCGCTCCAATCGGAGGAGATGGTCGAAGCCCTGAAGCGCGAGGACAAGGTATTCGAATACGTGACCTACCCGGACGAGGGCCACGGCTTCCTGAAGCGCCGCAACAAGATCGATTTTTACAACCGGCTGGAGCGCTTCCTGGACTGGTACCTGATCTGACGCGAGTGGTGGTAGGGGCGAGATAGTTCTCGCCCCTATGAAATTCTGTCTGAGTCATCCATAAATCGAGGATCAATACATGCTCTCCGTTTCCTATCTTTCCGATCAGGACGTTGAGGCCATCCACCAGACCACCCTGCGCATCCTCTCCGAGGTGGGCATCGTGCTGGGGGGCGAGGAGGCGCTGGCGCTGCTGCTCGATCACGGCGCGGCGCGCAAGGATGGCCGGGTGTGTCTCCCCCCGGAGCTGGTCGAGCGCTGCTTGGCGCTCTGCCCGCCGCAGGTCAGGCTGGAGGGGCGCGGCGGGCAGGTGACGCTGGGGACGGGCGATCTACACATCCATAACCTGGGCGGCGCGCGCGACGTGCTCGACCGGCCCGGTGGCGACCTGCGGCCCGCCGCCACCCATGACGTGGCCGAGGCAGCGCGCCTGCTCGACGCGCTGGAGAACGTGACGACCGTCACCCCCTTCTACACCCCGCGCGACGTGCCCCCGGCGGCGATGGTGCCCACCATGTTTGGCCAGACCGTCCGCCACACCCTCAAGCCGATCAACGGGCCGGGGGTGCAGAGTGGCCCGGAGGCGCGCGTCCTGGCCGAGATGGTCAGGGTGGTCTTTGGCGAGGGTGCGGCGGTCTCGCTGGGCGTCTCGCCGGTCAGCCCGCTCGAATTCCCGGCGGCGATCTCCGGCGCGATCGTCGAGGTCGCCCGTCAGGGGCTGCCGCTCGGCCCGCTGCCCTGCCCCCAGGTGGGCGTCAGCGCGCCGATGACGCTGGCCGGGGCGCTCGCCCTGCAAAACGCCGAGGCGCTCGCCTCGATCACGCTGGCCCAGTTGATGCGGCCCGGCCTGCCGGTCGTCTATCATGGCCGCCTGGCCGCCGTCGACATGCGCTCGGTGATGCCGATCTGGGGCAACCCGGAGACGGGCATCATCTCGGCGGCGACGGTGGCGCTGGGCCACCGCTATAAGCTGCCTGTCAACGTCTACGGCCTGTGCGGCAGCGGCAACGCGCTGGACATCCAGTCCGGCTACGAGCGGGCGATCAACGCGCTGCTGCCCGCGCTGGCCGGGGCCGACGAGCTTTCCGGGATCGGCGAGATGGCCGGTGGTACCTTCTCCTGCCTGGCCCAGATGGTGATCGACGACGAGATCGCCGCCATGATCCGGCGCGTCCTGCGCGGGTTCGCCATCGACGAGGAGACGCTGGCGCTGGAGGTGACGGCGGGCGTGATGGACGGCGCGCGCAAGATGTTCCTGGGCGAGGATCACACCCTCGACCATATGCGGAGCGAGGTGTGGATGCGGACGCTCGGCGTCCAGGGGGCGGACTGGCGAAGCTGGGTCGAGGGGGGCCGCGAGACGGTGATCGACCGGGCGGAAGCCCGCGTCGCGGCGATCCTGGCCGATCACGAGGTGCCCCCCCTGCCTGACGATCAGTCCGCCGAGCTGGATCGCATCCTGGCGAGCCTGGAGTAACAGCCATGCCAACGATCATCCACTACAAAGACCTGACCTGGCCGGAGGTCGCCACCCTCCCGCGTGACCTGCCGCTCGTCCTCCCCCTGGGAGAGGGCTACGACCCGGAGCGGATCGCCGCCGCGCTGGGCACTGGCGACCTGTGTATGCTGCCCGCGCTGCCCTATGGCTGGGCGGGCAGCGCCGTGGACGTGGGGCAGGGTTTGCTGCGGCGGGTCGTCGAAGGGCTGTTCTCCGGCCCGCAGGAAGAGCACTTTTCCCGGCTGGTCGCCGTCCACCAGGGGGAGGACGACCTCAGCCTGCCGGGCGTGCGCCACCTGCGGATCGAGCCGTCATCCCCCCAGCCGCCCGTACAAATCGAGGCCGGGCCGGAGCGCGTGATCCTGATCCCGTCCGGCCACACCGAGCAGCACGGCTATCACCTGCCGATGGACACCGACACCGTGATCATCGGGGCGATTGCGGAGGGAGTCGTCCGGGCCATCCCCGACCGGGCCGAGAGCCTGCCCGTGCTGCCCTACGGGGTCAGCACCCACCGCTCGGCCTTCGCCGGGACGTTTAACATGGGCGGGCGGGTGTACGAGGATTTGATGCTGGCCGTGCTGGACGACCTGGTCGGGCGCGGGGCGGATCGCTTCTACCTGATCAGCGGCCACGGCGGGAACGTCTCGTTCCTGGTGACCGTCGTCAAGTACGCCGGGGAGCGCCACCCAAACATCTTCGCCGCCACCACCTGGCTGCACACCTCTGGCCGGGTCGCCGCCCCCATCTTAGAGCAGCACCGGCGCTCGGCGCGGGGTGGGATGGGCCACGCGGGCGAGCTGGAGACCGCCTACATGCTCCACCTCTGCCCGGAGCGCTGCCACATGGATCGGGTCGTCGACGAGACCGACTTCATCACCACGCCCGGCTACTACATGGACTGGATCGAAGGCGGGGAGCTGGCCGCCAACCCGCCCTGGTCGGACGACACCCAGACCGGGAGCTACGGCGCGGGCAGCCTGGCGACGGCGGAGAATGGGCGCATCTGGTTGGAGGCGGCGGTCGAGGAGAAGATGGTCCACGTGGACGAGATTCACGAGCAGCAGGATCGGCGCTTGACGCGCCGAGCCAAGGACTGAGCGGAGATCAGACGGGGCAAGTGCCGATGACGAAGAAGAACAACAACCATCGCCCCAAGAGCCTGCGGGAGACGTACCCCCCTTCACCTGCCTGTGCGTGCGAGGTCTGCCTGGGCTACTGCATCCGGCCAGGATGGTGGACGGTCGAGGAGGCGGGGCGCGCCGTCGAGGCAGGCTACGCCGCGCGCATGATGCTGGAGATGTCCCCTGATAGGACTTTCGGGGTGGTCGCCCCGGCTTTCCCCGGCTGTGAGGTGGCCTTCGCCGACTACCGCCTGTCGGGCTGCACTTTCCTGGTGGATGGCCGGTGCGAGCTGCACGGCAGCGGCCTCCAGCCGCTTGAGTGCCGCTATTGCCACCACACCCGCCCCGGCAAGGGGCCGGGCTGCCACGCGGCTCTTGGGAAAGAATGGGACAGCGCCGCAGGGCGGGCGCTGGTCGTCCGCTGGGCGAAGCTTACCGGGTTCTGGGAGCGGCTGGCTTTTCCTTCAATGGCAGCCAGCTCCTCTATCGGCAGGGGCGGCCACCGGACACAAACCCGGCGGGCCGATCCTCGTTAAATTGGTTGTTGGAGGCGCTACAGATTGTTGGGGAGCCGCCTGTCTTTAGCAAGTTCGGCGGCTGCGTTACGCAGGTCACCCGCATTGACCAGCAGGTGAAAGCGTTTGGCCGGGCCTCTGCGCCACATCACCTCCATGTTGTGCTCGGCGACCACCTGCTGAAGCTGCGACTTTGGTATGTTTAAGATGTCGGCGGCCTCTTCACTGGTAAACCACTCTTTTTCCCACATGTCCTCACCCCCAGGCGAAACGCTACCGGTTACAGATCGCACAGATGTATTTATAAGTGCCTGTCGACAATCCCAGAGGTGTTCCTACTTTATATTATAGCATCTCTTTAAGCGTTGGGAGTCCTTTCTCAAAAGTTGGGAGCTGTCTCAATGCCTCCATCTCGGCAGAAACGGCGCGCAGCAGTTGCACCTGGGTCACGTCCAGAACTGTCAGGCGGTTCAGTTTCATCTTCAGCGCCAGCAGGCAGGCGGCGTACAGGTCAAGCGGATCGGCCTGGGCGATCCGCGCCTCGATCTCCACCAGCCCGCGCTCGTCCGGGTAGCGCCGGTCGGCCAGCAGCCCCTCGACCTCGGCGGCCAGCATCGCCGAGATCGACTGCTCGCCCACCAGCTCCAGGATGGGCGCATCGGACGAGACGGTGCAGACCGTTCGCTCGGCGTTGGGGCTGATCTGAAGCTCCCCGCCAAAGACGAAAGCCTCGATCGTCTGCCCGTTGTGGTCGCGCAGGATGACCCGATCCGGGTACAGCCGGTAGTGCTCGCTCGCCTTCCACGGATGGCAGATCGAGAGGTGCCCCATCCCACTCGAAGGGGAGAAGACCGAGACGCGCACGTACTGGGGGTTGAAGTGCGTGTTTCTCGGCTCGCGCGTCAGCCGGGCCTGGAGCTGAGTGTAGCCCAGCGCCGAAGGGCGCTCGCGCCCCCCGAAGCGGTATCCAAGGCTGGCTTCACTCGTCGGTCTCAGGTCAGGCATCATCCCTCTCTTTCGGGTGGTGGGTGGCGGGTTGGGCATCGCGCGCGTTGTATCCTCTCCCAGTATAGTGGATCGCTGTCACAAGAATATGCCGGGTTTTTACAAATCTGTGATATGGCGATCCGGGGAGGGGCACGGCGCAGCGAGGGCTGATTGCTGAAAGCCGACAGGCTGAAATGCTATTTTCAGGGGATGGATTCCACCACGCCGATAAAGCGGTAGCCCTGCCCGGACACCGTCTCGATGTAGCGGGGCTGCGAGCGGCGGTCGCCCAGGGCGTGGCGCAGCTCGAAGACGCGCGTGTCCACCGCCCGTATCCCGGCGGGGTAATCCCACCCCCAGACGGCGTCGAGCAGCATGTCCCGGCTGAGCAGCTGGTCGGGGTGGGTCATCAGGTATTCGAGCAGGGAGAAGGCTTTTGGCGTCAGGATCAGCTCCTTGGAGGCGAGCCACGCCCGCCGCGAGAGCCGGTCGATCACCAGGTCGCTGCACGACAGCCGGTGGGCGTTCTCCAGGGGCTGCGCCCCCACCCGGACGCGCCGCAGCACCGCGCCGATCCGGGCGACCAGCTCGTTCGGGTCGAACGGCCTGGTGAGGTAGTCGTCCGCCCCCTCGTTCAGCGCCAGGATGCGCTCCGGCGCTTTGCCCGACCCCAGGATGATGACCGGCACCCAGTTGCCCGCCCCCCGGAGCTGGCTTAACACCTCCCGGCCATCCAGCCGGGGCAGCGCCACGTCGAGCACCACCAGGTCGGGGTTGGCCCGCAGGATGTGTGGCAGGACGGCCCCTCCCTCCGGCTCACCGATGACCCGGAAGCCCGCCCAGACGAGCACCGGAGTCATCTCCTCGATGGTCGCCCCCTCATCACTCGCCAGCAGAATGGCCGGTTTTTTCTCCATGTGCGCTCAGCCCATCGTCGTGTTGGGTTGCCGACTCATGGGGAATATCGTTCACATTCGCCCGTTTGGCAAGTATAATTCTATCCTATGCTGCGCGCAGTTCGCCGTAGCCCGTCAGATTGATCGATTGGTACTCGCTAAATGAATCGGGAGTGTGACCTCAGTGTGGTTCGATAACCCCCTACTCGTCGCCGCTTTGATCCTGGTGATCCGGGTGTTCAGCATCACCATCTCCACCATCCGCTACCTGGTGATGGGCCGGGCCAACGACGTGCTGGTCAGCGCGCTCGCCTTCCTCGAGGCGCTGACCTTCGCCATCACCTTCGGCGCGGTGAGCCAGAACCTCAGAAACCTGTGGAATCTCTTCGCGTACAGCCTGGGCTTTGCCATCGGCACCTGGGTGGGCATGCTGATCGAGCAGCGCGTCTACACCTCGCACGCGACGATCAACATCGTGTCGATGGGCCACTCGCTGCCGATCGCGCAGGCGATCCGGGCCGCCGGGTTTGGGGCGACGCGCAGCGCGGGCGAGGGCGAGCGAGGCGCGGTGGGCATCGTGCGGACGGTGGTGAGGAGGCAGGACGCTGCGCGGATCACAGACATCGCCCAGGACATCGACCCCCGGTCGTTCATCACCGTCGAGGACGTGCGGCGGGTGGCGCGCGGGTTCCTGGGCTATGGCCGGAGCTGAGAGCGGACAGGCAGGGCGACCGGGCTAGAACACATTATGCCCTTTTTAGCCCTCACCCTCAGAGGGTTTCAGGAAAGGGTTTTATTGGGTGAGAAAGCCATGAAACCAAACCCTATCGGAGTGGATTTCTCCGCCGCAGGCGGAGCCAGAGCGTCGCTCTGGTAGTGCCCGCCAGGGTACTTTTTACTTCGTAGCCGCAGGTTGAAACCTGCGGCGGTGATGGCTTTACCCGTAGCTCCCGACAGACGCCCTCGCCACCGCCAGATCGACGATTGTATTGATCAGCCGCTCGTAGCTCCAGCCCGCCGCCTTGGCCTCGACGCACAGGTCGCTGTAGTGGGGGTTCAGGCCGGGCAGCGGGTTGATCTCCAGGATGTAGGGTTGGCCGTCGTTCTCGTCGAGCCGGAAATCCACCCGCCCGACGTCTTTGCAGCCGGTCACCCGGAACACCGCCGCGGCCAGCCGGAACAACTCCTGCTGCTGCCCCGGCTCTAAGGGGGCCGGGCACAGGTAGTAAAAATCCTCGGCCAGCTCGACCTTGATCCGGTTGGTGTACAGTCCCCCCTCCGCCGGGTCGTACTCGGCCAGGTTGACTTCCAGCGGTGGGAAGCAGGTCAGCGTCTCCGGCAGGGTGTTGGGGGCGGTGCGCTCTCGCACAGGATCGGCTGGTTGTAGCGGGCGAGCTGCTTATCGATCTGCTCGCGCAGGCCGCCCACCGTCGTCACCACGCTCTCCGCGCTGACGCCCATCCCGGTGCCCTCGCGGCTGGGCTTGACGAACATCGGGAAGCGCAGCTCCTCCCGCTCGTCCAGCAGGTCGTCGTCGATCGGGTCGTCCGCCCGCTCGAAGACCTGGAAGTCGGGCGTGGGCAGCCCGTGATAGGCCAGCACCCGCTTGGTCATCGGCTTATCCAGCGCCAGGGCGAGCGTCAGCACCTTGCTGCCCGTGTAAGGGATGCGCAGCATCTCCAGCAGCGAAGGGATGTGCGCCTCGCGTCCGTCGCCGTAGTGCCCCTCGGCGATGTTGAAGCACAGGTCGGGCTTGAAGGCGTTCAGATTCTCGATCAGGTTGTGCGGGGGGGTGATCTGCGCCTCGAAGAAGGCGGCCTCGTGCCCGCCGGATTCGAGTGCGTCGAGGATGCTCTTGATGGTCTTGGGGCTGTCCAGGTCATCCCACTGGTCGGATGACATGCCCTCCCAGTTGGGCGCGTTGTCCTTCAGGTTGGCAAGAACAGCAACTCTCACGATACACACCTCTCGATAAGATTCGGCTGCCGGTCACGCGCGCGATAGGCGCGATCAGCGCGCCCTTTCCGCATTATCTCATCAACCAGGACAAAGGGCCACTTCACACGACAAACGGGATTGGCGACGCCAATCCCGTTGCTGTTTGGTTCCACTCAGGCGGGGAAGGTCGGTTGGCAAAGACTGCCCGGAGAAGACTGTGGGCTAAAAGTCCTCATCTTCTTCTTCGTCGTCGTAGTCATCGTAGTCGTCGTCGTCCTCGTCATCTTCCCAGTCGTACTCGTCGATCTCTTCCCACTGGTCCTCGTCGTCCTCCCATTCGTCAGGACCGGCAAGGTCTTCCTCGTAGAGGACTGTGTCGTAGTATTCTTCTTCCGACCAGCCGCCATCGCTGCCGGTCTGGCCGTTCCGGGGTGGATGCACATGGAGAAG
This sequence comes from Chloroflexota bacterium, assembly GCA_037388645.1. Classification (GTDB taxonomy): domain Bacteria; phylum Chloroflexota; class Anaerolineae; order Aggregatilineales; family UBA3940; genus JARRJX01. Next base: position 289 of record JARRJX010000065.1, on the reverse strand, counting down.
CGTATTATTTGCCATTTTCGATTAACCTGCCTTACTGGGTTGGTGTGGGGTAACGGCTCATTTGGCCCGTTACTTTGCCGATAGTACCCCTAATATGGGCATGAAATGTCACCAGAATGTGTCAGCGTTTTTACAATTCTGACACATAAATGGGCGGGGCGAACGGGCGCAAAGTCCGGGCTTTTCGCCGCCGCCGCCCGGCCCCGACGTCGATTTGAACTCACTGAAACGAGGGGGGGCGGGAAGGCGGCCTGCCGCGCTGGGATTGGGCGGGGCGAGCGGGTCGGCG
>JARRJX010000064.1:0-10352 GCA_037388645.1 Chloroflexota bacterium | reverse complement strand
TCAGGCTGAAGCTGCCATCGTCCCCCACCCGAATAAGCTGGTACACCTTGTCCAGGTAATTCGGTTCTCCAAAGGGAGCCATCCCCATCACTTTGTACTCACCGTTATTCACCCTGAATCCCAGGTAGGCGGTGAAGGCCGAATAGAGCAGGCCGAGGGAATGCGGAAAACGCACCTCGCCAAACAGGTCGATCTTGTTTTCACCGTCCCCGTTCCAGGTCCCGGTGGCATGGCCGATGGTGGCGGTCGTCCATTCCCCGACACCGTCGATCGTGATCACGGCGGCTTCGTCGAACGGCGAGGCAAAGAAGGCGCTGGCCGCATGCGTCATGTGGTGCTCGGCGAACAGCAGCTTCTCGCTTGGGATTTTGATCTTGTCCAGCAACTGGCTCTTGATCCACAGCTTCTCATTGAACCAGGTGATCATCGATTCGCGGAACAGGCCGCTGGACTGGGGGTACATCCCCAGCGAGCTGAGCAGAATGCGCTCAAACTTGAGGAGGGGCTTCTCATAGAAAACGGCATAATCCAACTCATCCGGCTGGATGCCCGCCTCTTCCATGCAGAAGTCAATTGCCAGGTGGGGGAAGCCGTTATCGTGCTTCTTGCGAGAGAAACGTTCCTCGGCAGCGGCGGCAAGCAGCTCGCCATCCTTAAGGATACAAGCAGCGGAGTCATGATAATAGCAGGAGATACCTAAGATATACATGGATGAGGGTGTCCTCGATTCCGTTTGTCTTGGGAGATCGGGCCTGATGGGCCCTCTCTGAATCCCAATCGGCGACGTATTATAGCTTTCCCAATGGGGGCTGTCTAGCAGGCGCAGTGTTCCAGGGCAAATGCGACTCCGCGACAAATTGGGCTGGCGTTTGTATAAGATGCCTTTGACGAGCTGCTGTTTCCTGCATATGCTGTGCCAGGATACGCAAAGGCTGCTGCTTTTGAATAAAGAGTTTTCAACAGCCATCTATATGGATTTATATATTATTTAGTCGTAGTAGTAGGGGATGTCCAAATTGTTGAAAACTGGCCTGTTCTGCCGCTGCTCTCCGCCACATCTGCAACTTTTTGTGCCTGGAAATCCTTAGGTTTGCCCTTAACGCAGCGTGATTCAATCGCAAATATATGTCCAAAGATTGTTGAAAGATTGTTGAAAAATCCATGGCGACATGTTGAAAGTCCAGAAACTATCAACATTCTGGCGGAAAGTTTCAACAATCTTTGAACATTTTTAGGCATGTTTTCAACAATCTTTCAACAATACAAAGGCTATTACCAGGGCTTTTCGTGCAATTGATACGGGGGAAGGGTGTTGATATGGTTTGCCTCCCTACTCTATAATTGTAGAGCCGCTTGATTGCCACGTACTGCCATAACAGCCACGTCAACGAATACATGTCTATCCAGCCAAAGGAAGAGCCAGCATGAATGCATCCGATATCTTAATGTACGGTGATGGAACCCTGATGGGGGCGTTGGGAGGTGTTCCTCAGTCTGAGTGGGGAGTTGGTGGCGTCTGCGGTGTGTGGTCGGTGAAAGACATCCTCGCTCACCTGACCATCTTCGAACACCTGGCGGCAGAAGTCCTCAGCCAGTTTGTCGAGGGGGAGAAAGGAGGCCCTACCCCTTACATCGACCGAAGGGGGAGCAGTGTCGCTTCGTTTAACGACGATACCGTCGCGGAGTACAGCGAGAAGCCAGGGAGCGAGGTGCTCGCCGAGTACCGGGATGCCCATCAGCGAGTCATGAATCTGATCGGCCAGATCCCGCCTGAGACGCTGCGACAGGTCGGCACGATTCCTTTTTACGGCGAGGAGTATTCCCTCGACGATTATCTCGTCTATACCCAGTACGGCCACAAACGCGAGCACAGTGCCCAGATCAACGTGTTCCGGGATAAGCTCGAACAGGAGAAGGCGTGATCGCCGCCATAGTGGGCTTGAACCGCTCCAGGCACGATGAGCGATACCTAACAGACGCTTTACAATCGAGCGAGCGCCTTAAACATTGCTTGTGTTGGTACAACATGTGTTGTATAATTACATCAAATAGACGTTATTCGTATGTGTAAAGTTTGATTCCGTTGGCTGGAAAGCGAGGTTCAGATGGGCATGCGAGTATCTTGTCTCCAGGACAACCTGGCGCGCGGCCTGGGCATTGTCAGCCGCGCGGTCAGCACCCGCACCACGCTGCCGGTGCTGGCAAATGTGCTGCTGGCGACCGACAACGGGCGGCTTCGCCTCTCGGCCACCAACCTTGAGCTGAGCATCACGGCCTGGATCGGCGCTTCGGTAGAAGAGGACGGCGCGATCACGGTTCCGGCACGCACGCTGAACGACCTGGTGAACANNNGGAGGTTTCCGTCCGCAATCAGACGTTGGGCCTGGCCTGTGGGGCGACGACGGCGAATATCAAGGGCATCGACCCGCACGAGTTTCCGCCCCTTCCGCAACCCGGCGACGAAGACGACGTGCTGGGAATCCCCGCGGACGTGATGCGAGAGACGATCAATCTGGTTGCGCTGTCCGCCGCCCGCGACGACAGCCGCCCGGTGCTCACCGGCGTGCTGATGACCTTCCACGACGGCATCCTGACCATGGCCGCAGCGGACGGATTCCGCCTGTCGGTGCGCGAGGTGTCCCTGGAAGTGGACTATTACGACGAATTCTCGATCATCGTGCCCTACAAGACGCTGACCGAGCTAGCGCGGATCATCCCGGAGGATGACGAGTACGTATATCTGATCCTGCCTGAGGAGCGCTCGCAGGTCATCTTCCACATGAGCAACGTGGACGTGATCACCCAGACGATTGAAGGGGCTTTCCCCGACTACCACCGGATCATCCCTCAAGACCTGATGACGCACACCGTGCTGGATACGCCCGACGTCTTACGCGCCTGCAAGCGGGCAGACATCTTCGCCCGCGAGGCCAACCACACCATCCGGCTGAGCATCGAGCCGCAGGATGGCATGGCGGGTGTCGTGCGGGTGAAAGCGCAGTCCTCCGAGACGGGCGATAACGAGGGAATCCTGACCGCCGCCATCGAGGGTGAGGGGGTGGAGATCGCCTTCAACGTGCGCTACATGATCGAGGTGCTCAGCGTGATCCGGCAGGATCGGATCGTGCTCAACACCTCCACCCCGGATAAGCCGGGCGTGCTCCGCCCGGTGGGCGACGACTCGTTCACCCACGTGATCATGCCGATGCACATCGGTCGCTGACCGGCTTTGCTGATTGAGAGAGCCTCACCCCGGCGGGTGGGGCTTTTTTGTTGCTCATCTACGCTCACGCTATAATCCGCGCGGCCCGCAGCCGTCCGCCAGAACCTGCCCGGCCACATCCAAAGGAGAGTCGCCGCATGAAGCCGCTTGTCGAGTGCGTCCCCAACTTCAGCGAGGGCCGCCGCCCGGAAGTCGTTGAGCAAATCGCCGATGCCGTGCGCCGGACCCCTGGGGCCACCTTGCTGGACGCCACCTCGGACGCCGATCACAACCGCTCCGTCCTGACCTTTGTCGGTTCTCCGGAGGGGGTCGAGAGCGCGGCCTTTGCAGCCATTGCCAGGGCGGCTGAGTTGATCGACATGACCCGGCACAGCGGCGAGCATCCTCGCATCGGGGCGACCGACGTTGTACCCTTCATCCCGATCCGGGGGGTGGAGATGGGCGAGTGTGTGGCGATCGCGCGCCGCCTGGGCCAGCGCGTGGGCGAAGAGCTGGGCATCCCGGTCTTTCTCTATGAGGAGGCCGCCACTCGCCCGGAGCGGGCCAACCTGGCGAACCTCCGTAAAGGGGAATACGAGGGCCTGCGCGAGACGATCGCGACCGACCCGAACCGCGCCCCGGATTTTGGCCCTGCCGCGCTGGGGAGCGCAGGCGCGACCGTGATCGGGGCGCGCGCGCCGCTGATCGCCTATAACATTTACCTCAACACCGACGACGTGGAGGCGGCGAAGAAAATCGCCCGTGCGATCCGCCATTCCGGCGGCGGGCTGCGCTTTATCAAGGCGCTGGGGCTGCTGGTCGAAGGGCGGGCGCAGGTCTCGATGAACCTGACCGATTACACCCGCACCTCCCTTCCCCTCGTGCAGGAGATGGTGCGCCGCGAGGCGGCGCGCTATGGCTACCAGGTGGCCTACGCCGAGCTGATCGGTCTGATCCCAGGGCAGGCCCTAGTCGACGCCGCCCGCTGGTATTTGCAGCTGGATTTATTTGACGACAACCAGATTCTGGAGCGCCAGATCGAGACCGCCGATGCGGGGGACATCGTGCCTGCCGCCTTCCTCGACGCGGTATCGAGCGGCGACCCGGCGCCCGGTGGTGGCTCCGCCGCCGCACTGGCAGGCGCACTGGCCGCCGCGCTGGCGGGTATGGTGGCCCGGACGACGATCGGCAAAAAGAAGTACGCTGAGGTTGAGGGAGCCATGCAGGAGGCCACCCGCATCGCCGACGACCTGCGCGCGCGGCTGGCCCAGGCCATCACCGACGACAGCGTCGCCTTCGAGGCGGTCATGGATGCCTACCGGCTACCCAAAACCGACCCTACTCGCGACGGGGCGATCCAGGACGCGCTTTACCACGCCGCCGAAGTGCCGCTGGAGACCGCCCGACTGGCCGTGCAGGCCCTGGAGCAGCTCCAGGTGGTCGCCACCCAGGGCAATCTCAACGCCGCCACCGACGCCGCCGCAGGGGCACACCTGGCGCAGGCCGCGCTCGAATCCGCTGTGCTAAACGTGCTGGTTAATCTGCAAGACCTGTCTGATGAGGCCGCCGTTCAGGCGTTTGGTGAGCAGGCTGCCGTGCTGCGCGATGCCGGTCGGGGGCTGGCCTCAGGTGTGACTGCCACGGTAGCCGATCGGATGGGGCTTGGCTAGTCGATGCGTCGCCTGGCAGTCATAAGCATCACGCTGGTCGCCCTGGGGGTCGCCGCCTGCCGGACGATCCCGGCGGCTACCGTTACCCCCACCCGCACCCCCGACCCTGCCTATGCGCTGCTCCAGGCCGGGGCGGATGCGACCGGCACGGCCAGCGCCATCCCCACCGTGACGCCCAGCCCGACCCCGTTGATCCAGACTGCTGTACTGCCTTCCCTCACCCCGACGGAGGAAGAGACTGCTACAGACGAGGCTGTCAGCGCTGAGGTGTCCGAAACCCCGGATGAGGATGGGGATAACGAGACCGAGACGCCTACCCCGCCCCCACCCACGCCTGACGACGGCCTGCCGCCCGATCATTACTGGTTGGAGCGCCCTATCCCTCCCGCCTGGACGGATTACCTTGACCGAACGTATGCCTATGGGGCCACTGCCGGGGGAAAGTACCGCCCGCACACCGGCGTCGAGTTCTGGAACCCGGTCGGCACGCCCGTCCTGGCGGTGGGCAACGGCAGGGTCTATTACGCGGGGAACGACTGGGAGAACCAGTTTGGCCCAGAGACCGGCTTCTACGGCAACCTGATCGTCCTTGAGCTGAGCGATTTTACCTATAACGGGCAGGCAATCTACGCGGTGTACGGGCACCTCTCCGAGGTATACGTCGAATCCGGGCAGGCCGTTCCGGTTCGGGAGGTTATGGGCGCAGTGGGCGGGACGGGGGCTGCGAATGGCGGCCCGCACCTCCACTTTGAGGTGCGGATCGGCGATCCGCAGTCCTATTTCACCAGCACGCGCAACCCTGACCTGTGGATCAAGCCCTATTACGGTTACGGATCGCTGGCCGGGCGGGTGGTCGACGCAGCGGGGAATTATCTCCCGGAAGTGGCGCTGACGGTCACCGGGCCGGACATGACCCGCTACGCCTGGACGTACGCCGGGTCTGAGAATATCCCCGACGACGAGTGGGGGGAGAACTTCACTCTGGGCGATCTGCCGGAGGGCTGGTACACGGTGTCAACCCGCTCCGACCGGCGCACCTATACCCAGGAGTTCTACGTACGCGCCGGGCGCACGGCCTGGGTGGAATTTGTCTTTGACCGAGGCTAACGGGTTTCCTGGAGGGCGAGTCGGAATGATTGGGTTGCGCGCCGTGAGGCGGCTTGCTTCGGTCTTGTTGGAGGCGTTGTTGGCGCTGGCCCTGCTGGCCTGCCGACCACCCGATCCCACCCCTGAGCTGGAGGAAGCCGAGCCGACTCTACCACCACCTACCCCGTCGCAGGAGGTCGCTTCCACCTACACCGCCGAGCCGCTCGTCCCCAACTCCACGCCCATGCTGGTCACCGCCACCCCCGCCCCGATCGACCTGGACGGCGCGCCTCTCGCCGACGACGCTTACCTGCTCCCGCTGACCGTCCAGCATGTGACTGACACGAGCGCCACCCTGCTCTTCGAGCTGATGGAGCCTGCCGAGGGGATTTTGCTTTACGCGCCGCTTGAAGGATCGGTCGAAGACCAATCCTGGATGCCCCTCTCGACATTGACCGCCCGGCAACAGGTCACGTTGGAGGGGCTAACCCCCGGCGTCGAGTACCGGGCGGCGGTTGGCCTGGCCGCCGGAGGGGGGGAGTATCTCCAGCCGCCTTTTGCCGAGAAGCCCTGGGGAGCAGTGCATTTCCAGACCGCCTCCGAGCGCGAGCCGCTCCGCTTCGGCGTGGTGGGTGATTCGGGGTTTGGGCAGCAGGTTACCTTCGACCTCGCTCAGGAGATGGCCGACTACGACCTGGATTTTGTCCTGCATACTGGCGACCTGGCGTATAACGTCGATGAGTACGCTAACCCGCCCTCCGCCTTCGCCCTCAAGTGGTTCCTGCCCTTCGCGCCTCTGCTGCACAGCATGCCGGTCTACCCGGTGGTGGGCAACCACGACATCGAAACGGCCACCTATTGGGAGGATGCGCCATTTTACTATTATGCGTTCCCGCCCTTTAGCGACCCGCTTTTCAACCCCTCCCCATTCGAGGGGCGCAATCAGTGGTATGCCTTTGCTTATGGGAGTATCCAGTTCTTGATGATGGATACACAGACCTTCTTTGGCGAGGCGGGGCGCTCTGAGCAGGATTTATGGCTGATCGACCGCCTCTCCGACAGGCGATTCGCCTATACCATCCCCGTCCTGCACGTGCCGCCTTACAGCAGCGGCCTGCACGGCGATACGGACAGCATGCCGCCTCGCGTTGTCTGGTCGCAGTTGTTCGAGACGACGAACGTCCCGCTGGTTTTCTCCGGACACGATCACGATTACGAGCGCCTGCTGGCGAACGGCATCACCTACATCGTGTCGGGCGGCGGCTCGGCCACGCTGTACGAGATGGAGAACCAGCTTCCCGAAAGCCAGTTCTTTGCTCAGCGCACGCACTTTGTGCTGGTCGAGATCTACGGCGACCGAATCGAGCTGACCGCGATCGGGCCGGGGGGCGAGGTGTTCGACCAGGCGGTCATTCCCCTGGAATAAGCCTCAATTCAAATGGCACACTGGTGAGACGGGGTCAGGTCTGCGCCGCACTGCTCGCAGAAGACGGGCGCGGGCAGCGGCTCGCCGCACTTCGAGCAGCGCCGGGGCATCGTCGCCACCGGCGGGCAGACGTGTGCTTCCTCCTCCGGCGGGCAGACGTGCGGCGACGTGATGTCCATGCCGCAGCGCTCGCAGTAAGTGCGGGGCAGCAGCGCCCCACATTGGCCGCATTTCGGCACGTCCAGCACCGGGCAGACGTGAACGGGATCGGCCCGGTGCACGTGGGTGGCTGGTGCGGCGCTGCATCGGTGTGACGGGGTGACGTCGGCTCCACAGATCGCGCAGAACCGACGCGCCGGTAACGGCTCGCCACAGGCCAGGCAGCGGCCCACCTCCGGATGCGGCTTGCAGATGTGGGGGAGAGGGTGAGGCGCACAGTGGTGCGCCGGGGTAACGTCGGCCCCGCAGGTCGCACAGAAGCGCGGCGCGCTGAGTGCTTCGCCACAGTAGGCACATGACCGGGCCGGGCGCGGCAGGCAGTGATGGGTGCTGGTGGGCTGTTCCACGTGGATTCCCCTAGGTGAGTCTGAGCGGGCGATGCACAAACGACACAGGTCGCCACGCACGATCTGTTGTGCCGCCTGTGTGTCCTCTGAATTCTACGTAATACTACGCGCCAGCCGGTCGATCGGTTCCAGGCCGCGTTTCGATCAGGCCGATATGCCCCTTGCGCGGTATGATCGTGCCATGACTGACCCAGCCCCCCTCCACGACGCGCTGATCGCCTGGTTCGAGGCCAATCAGGCCGACCTTCCCTGGCGGCGGGATCGCACCCCCTACACGGTCTGGCTCTCCGAGATCATGCTCCAGCAGACCCAGGTTGCCACGGTGATCCCCTACTACGAGCGCTTTCTGGCGCGCTTTCCCTCGATCGAGGCGCTGGCCACCGCCTCGCTGGACGAGGTGCTCAAGTTGTGGGAAGGCCTAGGCTATTACAGCCGGGCGCGCAACCTGCACCGCGCGGCACAGGCCGTCGCCGGGGAGTGGGGCGGCGAGTTCCCGGCGGCGGTCGAGGGGTTGATGACGCTGCCCGGCGTGGGGCGCTACACCGCCGGGGCAATCGCCAGCCTGGCACTTGGCCTGGATACCCCCGTGCTGGACGGCAACGTGATCCGCGTCCTCACCCGCTTGTTTGACCTCACGGACGACGTTACCCAATCGGCGGCCAGGCGGGCGCTGTGGGCGCTGGCGGAGGAACTGCTCCCCACCGGCCAAGCGGGCCCCTGGAACGAAGGCCTGATGGAACTGGGCCGCCTGATCTGTACGCCTCGCTCGCCCCGCTGTGCGTCCTGCCCGCTGGCCGAGGACTGTCTGGCGCGGGCGCGCGGCACGCAGGAAGAGCGCCCCGTCCGGTCGCCCCGCAGAAAGACCCCGCACTTCGAGGTGACCGCCGGGGTGATCCGGGGAGAAGGCGAGCGTTTCCTGATCGCCCAGCGCCCACTTGATGGGATGTTAGGGGGGTTGTGGGAGTTCCCTGGCGGCAAGCGTGAGCCGGGCGAGACACTGCCCGAATGCCTGCGGCGCGAGATCCAGGAGGAACTGGGGATCGAGATCGACGTGGGCGGGGGGATAGCGACCATCAAACACGCCTACACCCACTTCAAGATCACGCTCTACGCTTTCGAGTGCCAGCACATCGGTGGCGAGCCGCAGGCCATCGAATGTGCGGATTGGGCCTGGGTGACGCTCGGCGAGCTGGATCACTACGCCTTCGCGGCGACCGATCAGCAGATCATCACCGCGCTGCGTGGCGGCGGCAGCCAGTTGGGGATGGATTTGGGCCGGTAGCGACTTGGATGAGGGTGGAGTCCCCGGTTATACTGGTGGGTGTCGCAGATGCCTTATCGCAGGCACGGTTGTCCGCAAATCAGGTTAACAGGTGATCGCATGACCTTGTCCTGGCCGCCTATCATTGTTACCGGAGGTTGGGGGTCTGGCACGACGCTGCTGCGCTCCATGCTCAACAGCCATCCTGCTATTTTCATTCCCTACGAGACTTTTTATCTCCGTGAGTTATGGGAGAACCGGGAAGCGCTTGGCCTTACCTCAGTGAGAGGAGACGAGGAAGTCAGGCGTTTATTCGCTCAATTCCTGGAAACATCCCATGTCTCCCTCATCATGCAGGACATCCCCGAAGGAGAGTTCCTTGACGCGCTGCTGGCGGTGCCCGCCGGGGAACGCAGCTATACGAGTCTGTTGGCGGCGCTTTCAGAGGTCCCGATGCGCCGACAGGGGAAAGGGCGCGGGGGCGCAAAGAACCCCAATTTCGTCAACCATCTGTTTCGTCAACCACCTCGATACGATCTATGCCCTCTATCCCGACGCATACGTGATCCACATCATCCGGGATGGCCGTGCGGTGGCTGCCTCCCGCCAGGGGAAAAAGATCAAAGTGGCCCAGATCAAGGGGGCCGAACCGCCCGCCTATCCGGCGTTTGAAACGCCTTCCGGGGAACAGGTATCGTTCCAACTGCTCAATTATGCTGCCGACTGGCACGGCTACATCCAGATCGCGCGGCATCAATCGGCCCAGGCGAACAGTGCGCGCTACCTGGAGATCGGGTATGAGCGGCTGCTGGCTGAGCCGCGCGCGGTGTTAGAGCAGATTTGCGCCTTTATCGAGGCTCCTTTTGTCGAGGGGATGCTCCGCTATTACGAGCAGCCCGAAGAGCAGATTCCCGATCCATATTTCCGCGCGAATCATAGAAACATCACAAAACCGCCTGATCCTGCCATCGCCCGGCGCTGGCGGGAGAAGCTCTCCCCTGCGGTGATTCATGCCCTACAGCAGGCCATTGGCCCCGCGCTCAAACAGGGGGGCTACGATCTGGTTGAGGTGGAAGTGTCGGCTGCGGATCGCCGGGCGATCGATCAGAACGTTGCTGCCTGGCGGCGTGAGAGGGCGTGG
>JARRJX010000063.1:0-12918 GCA_037388645.1 Chloroflexota bacterium | reverse complement strand
TGGCAGGAACGCAGGGGGGCTGCAATCAGAAAGTCAGGATAATTCGAAATAGAGAAGGGGGCACCGTCGGGTGCTGCAAATGAAAGTGACGGATAAATCGAGGTATGGGTGCTGCAAACGGAAACGCCGGATAAATCGAGGCAGGCTCATGGGGCGAGGCTCTGGCTTGAAACAACAAGCAGTCCAGCAAGCGAAAAGCCTGTTCAGAGGGGTCGAAACCCTTACCGGCCCTCTTCGCAGAGGGTGTTTTAGGAACTAATTTGAATCAACATCCCTGTTGTTCAAGCAGGCACCGGATGTTAGCAAGCACCTCCCTCGAATACGAGCGGCAGGCTCAGCAACTCACCGACGGTCCAGATGTGGTCGGTGAAGCCGGCGGCCATGGCCGGTGTTCGCTCCCGATAGCGACGCTTCAGACCAGGCACTTTCAGACGCAGCGACTGATGTGCGCGAGCAAAGTGGTAAAAGCCTCTCCACCAGTGAACGTGGATCAGTAAACTCTCCTGGGACTTGGCGAGTGACCAGGTGCGGCGGCTGAGCGGGGCGATTCCTTGCCGGATGGTGAGGTTGACCCGTTCAATGAAAGCGGTCTGGATGGTCTCCCTGAAGCCCAGTTCCCGCAAGGTTTGGAAGAGCTGCCAGCGCTGACCACATTTCATCCGCGTGATGGTGAATGGTTTGCCATCGCCTCTCCTCTTGTTGCGGCGCTTGACCAGTTGCCCGTAGGCCAACAGATTACTCACCACCCAGGTGCCACCTGCCCAGTCCCCAAAATGAGCGGTGATGGCGAAGAAGTAGGCTCGTAGTCCATCGGAAGTGAAAGCAGGGATGCAGTTCTCAGCCAGGCGCAGCTTGAGGTCATGCACAAAACAGTATGCATCCTCTTTCGTCCGCCCTCCCAGGTGCACAGCCGGGACGATCTTGGTGACCGGCTCAATCGCCACCCACAACCAACTTTTGCGTTTGTTGCCTGCCACCGGCGCATACAGTTCATCAAGCTGCAGGTACGCCATATCCAGTTGAACGAACAACAGGGTGTGCAGGTTCTCACTGTGTAAGCCGGCGCGAGTCAGCCATCGAGAAAGGGTGGCATCGATATGTCCTGTGAACCGCACCAACACAGAGATGTCCATGCCTTCGGCCAGCAGCCAGAGACACATTTCAACCCGGTCAGGATGTGTTTTTAGATGATAGAGTGGGGTGTTGCGGCGTGTGCTGAAACTGACCTGGCAGCATTGACACTTCAGGGTCTGGATATGCCGGCCTTTTCCTCGCTTCCCATTCCCCACCAAGGCATGTACCGTTTCGTCGGTGACACCGAAGTACCGGCAGTCCGGGTTGGGACAGGCATGCCCCTGGGAAGTACCGGCAGTCCGGGTTGGGACAGGCATGCCCCTGGGTCTTGACGCGTTTCTTGCGCCCACGGTTGCTTTTGCACTCACGCCAGGGCCTCACGTCGCGTCGGATTGGCCGGATCGCTATTTGTAGCCCCGATTGGCAGGCCGGGCAATCATTTGGCGTCTTTGCCTTCCACTTCCGGGGTTTGCGCCTGGGCCTTTTGGCATCTTCCCACAACTTGTTCAATCGTTTCTGATGGCGTTGCCACACCAGGTAACCCACCAGGCATGTAATGAGGAGCAGTGCTGCATGTTCAATGAGGTTGGCTGTCGACATCTTCCAGGCCTTGAAGGTGCATTATCGGTCACGAAGGCCTGGATTCTAGCTGGTCATTACGACAATTCGATCTCTCATCTACTTTTGGTTCATTGTCGATTTATCTCATAAGAATTCCTTAAACTATTATTAATTCCTCTGTAAAGACAGGAACACAGGTAAAGAATATAGTGATGTAGAGATAGATTGCGCATCCGGGAACTCCGTGTTGCATATTCTTTCTTTGACCCCTCTCTTAAAGCTGTGCTGGCAATCAGTTAATATGATTTAGGGCTAAAGTGGTTCGCGATAAGTTTCTGAAAAATCCAGAAACTTTCGCGACCCTGCGGAAGTAATTCTTTTTCTAAAAGATTTTGAACGAATTACTTGAGGGGTGTGCATCAAAATAGAAGCAAGACATAGTCAGCGAAGGGGTAAGCTCTTGAGAGAACTACCACATTCTTATCAGGAGCATACCAAATGGAAAAACCAACCTTCACCGACTATGTCACCCTCATCTTTAACCTGTTTGAACGATTTGTACAAGAACACGGCGCTGAAATGGATTGGTATTCAGACCGCTACGACTATGAGCATAAGACACTGATCGTATTCTTTGCCATGATGCAGTATCGATGGACATTCAAGTTCAAAGCACATCCGGCAGAGCGAGACCAACTTGGCTTTGAGAACGTGCCAGACCGAACGACCCTGTCACGCCGCTACAAGGCACTTTACCCGATCCTGCAAGACTTCATCGCTTTTATCGGTCAGTATGCCGAACCACTTGACAAGCGTTTTGCCAGTCGAGATTTGTTTGAGGACAAGAGCTTGTTCAAAGCTCAAGGCCCCGTTTGGCACCAATCTGACCGAAAAGTCGGTCGCATTCCCGACAAGTTACGGGGTCTGGATAGGGAGGCGACCTGGTCAAAGAGCAGCTATCATGGCTGGGTGTATGGTTACAGCGTCCATCTGACCTGTAATGCGGCGGCTTTTCCCAGATTGACCCTGGTCGAAACCGGCACATTTTCGGAGAAGCAGGCTATGGATACCAAAGCGTCTCTCTTGCTTGACTGCTTGCAGCCTCGCACGCTCACCGGCGATGATGGATACACCAAAGTCCTACGCATTCGGCAGTGGGCCAGGCGCGGTGTCGCCTTACTAACCCCTGCTCTCAGGTGGGTCACCGGTCGTTACGCTGAAGCCTATCATCATTACATCGCGCAGCCGGAAAATGCGTCTCTACTCCACAACCGTCAAACTGCCATCGAACGTTTCTTTGACTTATTGGCTCAAGTTATCGGGGCAACCGACAACCAGAAACAGCTACCGATTCAGCGTCTTGTTAATGTGCGTACCTGTCTGGCACTTGGCGTTCTGATTATCCAGATTGCCATGATTGCCAACAGCATTTGGGATTTACCTTTACGTTCGATTTCGCATATTGGGGTGGCTTTCACATGATTTCATGCACACCCCTCAACTATATTAGGTTTGACACAGTACTAAATAAAACCAGTGCATGATCAGATCAGGATGGAACGATCACGAAGGTATGATCGACAGGGGTAGGAAGAGAACGAGATGTTTGAGTGGAACCAGTCCCCCCGCTACTGGTCACCTAGCCAGAGTTACGCGACAGGCGATGTGCTACTAACCTTTCTGTCACAGGGTTGGGAGTTAACCCACACGCAGGACGCGCCCAATGAAGGACGGGCGCAGCTGCACTTGGTCACTCTCAAGCGGCAGAAGGATTTCATGTCACTGCTGGTGCTCGACGGGCCTGCCGTGCGCGATATTCTATCGACAGTCGGCTGATCCCAGGAAGCGAGTGCGGCAAATTACATACTTTTGAGAACCGCCAGCCTGGTGGGCATGGGTAGGATTCGACCATAGCACCGTCAGGTTGCCGGGCAAACCGAGAGCATACCAGAATCAAAAACGGCTGCCGGAGAGGCAGCCGCTTTGCTTTCAAGTTCAGTTATCGGTGCTCAGACGATCTTGGCAAGCACTTCTGGGCTCACCACTTCCGGGCGCGGCCTGGAGCGTACGCGCATGTGCTTGATCGAGTTGGTGATGTCTGCCAGGTTCTTGTAGTAGAAGTCCAGCAGGTCTTCTTCATCCCCCTCGAAGACCTCCAGTATCCCCGCCGCGCAGTGTGGGCACATCGCATCCTGGTGCATGTGCACGCCCACGTTCCAATAGCGGCGCAGCCGACGCATGGTCAGCGTGAGCGCCATCGCCTGCGGACTGGCAGGGGCGAGTGCGCTGACCTTAGTGACCAGCTCAACCCACTGCGCGCCAGCGCGCTTATGTCGCGGTTTGATCCCGATTGAAGGGAGTATTGCTTGTGATGGGCGAAAACACACATCTGTTCTAACAACAGGCAGAATCTGTTCCCGTTTTCTATCCGACAGCCGTCCAACCAACGACATACAAACATCAGGATTGCCTGCGAAAGGCAGGTATCTCCCATAACCTGGTTTGAAAATCGAGTGTCAGAGAATCTAAACGAGCCATCCAGGCGAGTATGGCTTGTCTGTGGTCTGATGGAAGTCGCGAACTCTCAGGCCGCGCGGGGGTAGTTGTGATGCAACCCACCCAGCACCGGGAAAGCAAGGATCTCCCCCTCCCCCGCTGAGAGTTCCGGCTCACCGGGAATCCGCTGGCCGATGCCCTGATAAGGACGTACACCATTGAAGTAGCTAATGTACTCCCTCACCACCCGGTGCAGATGACGCTCTCCTAGCAAGATGAAGAAATCCAGACACTCCCGCCGCAGGCTGCCCCGAAGCGCTCGCAAATGGCATTCGCTTGAGGAGCGTGGTAGGGAGTCAGCAAAACGTCGATACTCGTTCCCTTCACCACCCGTCCGAACGCCTCCCCGAACTTCCTGTCTCTATCTCGAATGAGAAAGCGCGGCTTGGCCCCAAACGGCGTGGCTTCGCGCAGCTGCTGAGCCACCCAGGCGTCGGTCGGGTGGCGCGTCACCGCAAAGTGCACGACCCGGCGCGTGTCCAGTTCGACAATGACAAACATGAACAGCGCGCGGAAGAAGAGATCATACGTCTGGAGGTAGTCGCACGCCCAGATTTCGGAGGCATGATTGTGCAGGAAGGTCAGCCAGGTCTGGTCGGGCGCTGTAGGCTTCCGAACCAGCCGGATGTACTTAAGGATAGTGCTCTTCGCCACCCGGATGCCCAGTTTCAACAGCTCACCCCGGATGCGCTCGGCGCCCCAGGTCTGGTTCACACGCGCCATCCGCTGGATAAGTTCGACCAGTCCTTTCAGAAGTGGCGGTATGCCTCCTCGCTTCGGCGACTCTGACAGACGTTTCCACAGCCAGCGAAAAAGATCCTGGTGCCAGCGGATCAGGGTGGCCGGTTGGACGATCAGCAGCGCCTACTCCCAGTTTCGCAGCCGACTAGCCAGCGCTACCAACAGCACTCGCCCTCGAGGGCGGGCCAGGGGGCGCTTCACCTGGCGGTCCAGGATGATCAGCTGCTGGCAGAGGAAGGCATTCTCAAGAATGAGTTCTTCCCGGGTGCGGGTGAGGTCTGCCATGACGTTGGCGGTCAGCGCATAGTTGTCTGGTTTGACCAGGCCGCGCAGTCCTTGTTTGACCGCGTGCAAGAGGTTGGAAAACGGGAGGGAGAGTGGCGGGAGATCACGGATGCCCTTTTCGGTCTTAATTCAGGACTGCGATTCTACCTCACCACCTGTTGAGCACAATTTCAGGCACGGACGAGAGTTTTTGCCCAGGATCGGCACTCATTCATAAGAATTCCTTAAACTATTATTAATTCCTCTGTAAAGACAGGGACACAGGTAAAGAATATAGTGAAGTGGAGATAGATTGCGCATCCGGAAACTCCGCGATGCACATTCTTTCTTCGATCCCCCTCTTAAAGCTGCGTCCGGTAATCATTTAACGTGATTTTGGGCCAAAGTGTTTCACAGAAAGTTTCCTAAAAACTTTCGTGAAGCCTCAAGTAAAAACCGGATAACAAGCGACTTTGGTAGTGAAGTTTCTTTCTGGTTTTTACCTAATTTCGCCTTCAGCCTGGGGCTGAAGAACAACCAAGGAACCAGATGACGGCGCAGGTACAGCGCGTATGAACATTAACCAAAAGGAGTTTCCATAAGCTAACACACACTACGAGGGATGGCAAGACCGCGATCGAAGAAAGTAGACGTCACAGTTTTTCTGTTTTTAGGAGGGAGAATCATGATCAGTAAAACCTATGTCCAATCACGCGAGGTCTGGAAAGTCAAGTTCGGGTTTCCCCCAGAGGAGTCTCCGCAAGGTGTCGAAGTGCTAAATGTCCACCTAGTGGGGGATTTCAACGAGTGGGCGCACGAGGCCACGCCGATGACTCTCCACGAGGGCGTCTACAGTGTCACCCTGGAGCTACTGCCGGGGCACGACCACCAGTTCCGCTACCTGGTTAACGGCGAGATTTGGTGCAACGATTGGGAGGCGGACGCCTATGAGCCCAACGTCTATGGACAGGACAACTGTGTCATCATTCTGCCAGAATCTTAACACTGATTGTGAGCAGGAGATCATGGGACTAGGTGTTTAGCCCCAAGGTGTGATGGTACGGGCTGATGGTAAAACAGTCAGGCTCAATATACCAGCGACGACAGATATACTCGAAGGGCGTGAGTCCTTTCAGGGTCTTTAAGCGCCTGACAAGGTTGTATGCCATCAGATATGTTTGGAGATGGTCTTTGAACTCCTGGTGTGTAGCGTAATGGTAGCGATGTACAGTTGCATCCTTCAAGGTGCGGATCATGCGTTCCGCCTGGCCGTTGGTCCAGGGATGCTTCGGTTTCGTGAGGCGATGCTCAGTGCTGCACAGAAAGCACCGGCAAAGAGCCCACGACTACAAGAATTCTTTGGCCGGATTGCTCGTCAACATGGTAAGAAGACCACTCGTGTAGCGCTCGCACGCAAGATGCTCATGATTGCCTATTACCTGTTGTTGCGCAATGAGCCTTATCAGGAACGCCAACGGGGTTGAGTGGGCAAGTCCCGCTATTAGACTGGTTCTTCGAGAACCCAGGGAGTGATTAGGCTGCCCGCCTCCGACCGTTATCATGTGCCGCCTGGCGAGCACGGATAGATGTCTGACCGTTGGTCCTTTGAGACCCGTGGCCGGAGTTTGGAACCCTGAACGTATATTTGCACTCTTTCATCCACTATTGACGGACGTTTTCATAGATGTCTAACAGCTGGAGCCACAAAATCAATGAGATGGGTTGGGTAAGTGGGGAAGCGTTGTTTGTGGAGTTTGCGTTGGTTTCAGCAAAAGACAAACAGGTGAACAACGGCACGCAAGGCCTGAATGCGCCTGGAAAAACAACTAGACTTGCGGGCCAATCGGGCGAGGTAATGACGAAGTTCGGCATTGTCCGCCTCAACCGAACAGGGCTCGCTCTTATCCTACATTACTTGATGGCGACCGGGGTAATAAATCAGGCTACCATAAGTGGGGAAGGCATCACTGAAGTAACGCCCAGCTTGTGGGGCGGTATCTAACAGATGTTGCATTATCTGTTCAGTGCGGTCATGGTCGACTGCCCAATTGACAATACACCGTGTGCGGCGGTCTACATAGGTGATGATGAAGACCTGTTTTTTTCTCCCCCACGAAGGTGAACAGCTGTCCATATATGGTGTGACCCTACTATCTCCCGGATAATCGGATCATCACGCTGGAACACGAGCAGGTTCCACCGGGCGAGTTAGCCGTGCGTCGCGGTGCTCACGTTGAGGCAACCGATGGGCACATAGGCCGCGTAGATGGGTTCCTGGTGAATCCAGAGAATGAGCACATTACCTACCTCGTGCTGTGGGAAGGACACTTATGGGGCCACAAAGGGGTGACTATTCCAGTCTCTCAGATTGACCACCTCGAAGAGGACACCGTGTATCTTGGGCTGGACAAAGCCAGCATTGAGGCTCTGCCAGCTATCCCATCGGACAGTAATGAGGCTGATGGAAATCGGATATTAACAATTCTGCTGATTTGAATCAGCGAAAGGAATATGATGATGAGTACGGTAGAACATGAACGCAAACAGTTACGCTATGTAAAAAGGCTGGAGGAACCGCCTGTCGCTAAAAGCCTCTTCGGAGACGTCAAATGGGCATGGGTCTGGCTTGTCCTGCGCCTCTACGCAGGATGGGAGTGGTTGAGCGCCGGTTGGGGTAAAGTAAACAACCCGGCCTGGATCGGTGGAAAGGCTGGCACGGCCCTTACCGGTTTCGCCAATGGGGCGCTGGCAAAGACCACGGGCGCTCACCCGGATGTGCAGGTGTGGTACGCCTGGTTCCTGCAGCACGTGGTGCTGCCGCACGCTGCCTTCTGGAGCTACCTGGTGACCTTCGGCGAGGTGCTTGTCGGCGTCGCCCTGATCCTGGGTATCTTCACCGGCATTGCTGCCTTCTTTGGCAGCTTTATGAACATGAACTATCTGCTTGCCGGGTCGGTGAGCGCGAACCCCGTCCTGCTGATGATTGCTTTGATCTTGGTCCTGGCCTGGAAGACTGCAGGTTGGTGGGGCCTGGATCGCTGGGTGCTGCCAACGTTGGGAACGCCGTGGAGTCCGGGGCTGATTTTCCACGAGAGGGAGGGGGGCGGCCAACATAGCTGAGCATCTGGGCGAGGATCGCCAGTCCGACCGCCCACAGTCTCATCTGCTCAACCACGTCGATCGAATGTTCCAGTTCCGTAAGCTGGGGCAGCAGCAAGTGAACGGCCAGACCTAACAAGATCAGGATGGGCAGATAGCGCAGAGGGCGCAGCACCAGCGGCGGGACATGCAACTTACGGAGGCGCTCGGTCATCAGAAATGCATCCTTTTGTAAAAGATGGCCTTGGCGATCTCGGCAGTCACAACATATAGCACAACAATTCCAACCAACAGCCCTATGAAGGCAGGCGGCAGCAGCTTGAAGCCAAACAACGCCCCAGTGGCGTGAGTGGCAGCACCAGTACCACACCAACTACGGCCAGCGTTGCAATCAGTAGGCCTCGCCCTGGCTAGCTCTTGAAGAAGGGCTGCCGTGTGCGGATTACCAGCACGATCAATGAGGCTGAGATCACCGACTCGGCAAACCAGCCTGTGCGGAACTGATCAGTGTCAGCATGCAAGAGGAACAGCAGCACCCCAAAGGTGAGATAGTCAAACAATGAGCTGACCGGGCCAAAGGTCAGCATGAAGTTGCGCACTGTAGTTCTCATAACGCTCCTCAATCTGCTGTCGTACCACTTCGAGCGAGACGGGCTGCCCCGCCCCATCTTCAGCCTGGGAGCATACCTCCAGTCAAGACCACCCGCATAGCGGGTGGCTTGACCTAGCCCTATAAGGGCTTGTTACTTGCCGCACCTCAAGGTGCTCTTTCACGTCGTTCAAGTTGATGCATCTTGTCGTTCGTTGAGATATACCCTATCTTCTTGTCCACGTTACTCGTTTCTCTACTGACTCGCTGTGGCTGCTTCGCTCAACCTTCCTGAGCTCACATCGTACTTGCACGACTACACGCGTCGGCCCCTCAACTCCAAGCGCCGGTTTGCTTATCAGTGGGATATGCTACACTTTCCGTTAAGGATTTCACTCCTGTGTTTTTGGCGGCTTGAACTCTGCCATTCTAGCGGGAGTGATTTCCTCTTCCTATAAGTCTTTGGCTTCCACCCGCATAGCGGGTGGTTTTCTGTTTCGGCCCTTCGGCCCTCAACTCGCTGAAGCGAATAAATACATTGGCGAGCGCCCCCTTGGTAATCATCAGGTGGGCATCGCCATCTTCCACAAGGACGGTCAGCTGCTTGCGCACGAAGTCATAGGGAATCTCGTCCAGATGGACCACCCCGGACAGGTCAAATGGGCGATGAGTTTTGAGTGCCTCATCAATGGGATTGGAGAAGCCGGTCTGGAAACAGGCGTTGAGATAAGCCAGGCGGAGCACCGCTTCCTCATCTGGCTCCTCAAGCCCCGGTATGGGGTGCACGTGTACTGTTCCCTCGGTGAGTGTGCCGGTTTTATCCGAACACAGGATATCCAAGCTGCCAAAGTTCTCAATCGATTCCAGCCGTTTAACGATGACCTGCTTATCGGCCATGCGCCGCGCGCCATGCGACAGGTTGACGCTGATGATGGCCGGTAGGAGTTGGGGTGTCAGCCCCACCGCCAGGGCCAGGGAGAACAGGAACGAATCCATGACTAGGCGTTTGAGGTAAACGTTCACGGCAAAGATGAGAATCACCAGGATAAGCGTTACCGACATCAAGAAGTAGCCAAAACGTCGGATGCCATGCTCAAAGTCAGTCTCCGGCGGTCGGAGCTTCAACCGTTCGGAGACCTTGCCCAACTCGGTGTCCTTGCCCGTCAGCACCATCAACGCCTGTCCGCTGCCGCTCACAACATGCGTCCCCATAAACAGGGTGTTTCCTCTTTTTACCAGCGGCGTGTCGGCCGGGAAACTACCGGGAGTCTTTTCAACCGGATACGTCTCGCCGGTCAGGGCGGCTTCATTCAGGAACAGATCTTTGGAGTCAAGCAGGCAACAATCGCCGGGGATGCTGGCTCCGGGTGACAGGAGCACGACATCGCCGGGCACAATGGCTTCCACCGGAACATCCACCGGATTTCCATCGCGCAGGGCCCTGGCCTGCACCTCGACCATCTGGAGCAGCTTCTCTACCGCACCAGCCGCCCCGCGCTCCTGCCAGAAACCGAGCAGCCCACTGACCAACACGCTGCTGAGGATGATAAGGGCATCGGCAAGGTCGCGGAGAAACAGTGGCAGGAGAGCCGCGGCGATCAAGATCAAGGTGATAGGGCTCGTGAACTGGCCCAGCAGCAGGCCCAGAGGGCTCGTCTTCCTCTTCGGTTTGAGTGTATTCGGACCTACTTGCGCCAGCCTCCGCGCGGCTTCGCCACTCCCCAACCCTTTATCGGAAGTCTCTAGCTCTGCGAGCAGATCGCCAATCGGCTTGCTCCAGTAAGGGGTGCTTGGTTCTAACACCAGCTTGCTCCTTTAGTAAACCGTCGAGGATCCCGCAGTGCCTGCCCGTCTTAAACTATGCTAACCCAAAGATACTTTAGCCCGCCTTCTGCACACGCTGGTAGACCTGCTCGGCGATTTCTTGAGCTGCTCGTGGACGTCCTGCCCGCCTGGCCGCCGCCTGGCAGGTTTCCAGATCCCTCCTATCGCCTGTCAGCCAGGCATACGCGGCGGCCAGAGCACCGACCGGCCCCGGCGCCCACACCCCGGCCCCGCTCTCTACCACATAACGCATATTGCCAGCCTCCTGGCCGGGCAACGCTTCGTACAGGATGAGGGGCAAGCCACACGCTAGGGCCTCGGAGACGATCAGACCTCCGGCTTTGCAGATGATGAAATCCGCTGCATGCATCATCTCCGGCAGGTTCTTCACCTTACCGTAAATGTGCGCCGCGCCCCGCCACGCGGTGTGTTGCAGTTCCTCGTCTACCTCTGGGACACCACCGCTGACCACAGCTAGCTGGAGGTCGAGGCCCGATTGGTCAAGCAGCCTGGCGATGATTGCCGTATGGCGGCTGCGGGTGGAGCCAACAATCAGCGCTGTCGTCATAGTCGGGTCCCAGCCAAGTGTAAGCCGGATCGTCTCTTTGTCACGGGTCTCCCGTGCGATATCGGGGTGGACTGGCAGGCCGCTGAGGTATACCCGGTCTGCTGGCAATCCTCGTGCCAGTGCCTGCTCGTAGACGTAGTGGGTCGTGGCAAAGGTCAGGCTGGCTTTCTTGTGGAACCACAGGTCGTGCACATCGATCAGGTCGGTGATGACCACGGCATTCAACGCCGGGGAATCCTGCTCGTGCAGCACCCAAATCACTGCCTGAGTGTAGGCCGGGTAAGTAGAGATAATGGCATCGGGTTGGTGGCTGCGAACCACCTTGACCAGTGCCTTGTGCAAAGCGACGGCGGTCACATCCTGCATGGCCCTGGCAACCGGCGGTGTGTCGCTCGCTTTATAAGAGAGCAAATATAGTCCAGGGTCCTCGATCACCATCCTGTCATAGCCGCTTTCCGCCTGTTTCAAGAAGTGGGGCACATCCGGGTCTTCAATTGGATTCACAACGTTGACGATGCAGCTCTCACTGTATCGCTCGACCAGCGCGGCTTCAACCGCCTGGGCAGCCCGGCGGTGGCCGAAGCCTGCATCTGCGGTCAGGATGAGTATCTTCTCCGGCATATGCTTCCTCCTGTACGAACTGGTGCTTCTCAAAGCTACTCTCTCACTAATTCTGTCAATCGCATCCTTCATAGCAATGTTTTTAACCCATGTCCACCGAAAGCGAATACCAGGGCACCGATGGCGTTGGGGATCGCCGCGATCCAGACAAACCGCCACAGCGCCACATGGTACATACCACCGATAATCCCCACCATCTTCGGACCATAGCCAGGTACGATACGGGCGAGAGACAAGAACCAGGGCGAGTCGGCGGGAAACCGCCCTAACCCAAAGGGCAGTTTCTCTTTTTGCCCCTCAAAATTTGCAGAGATACCGATTCTGGTGCCGATAAAATACTCTGTCAAAGATGCCAGCATGTAGCCCACCCAGCTGTAGAGCGCTCCCCGCAGAGGCCCGAACAATGCGCCATTGATCATGGTCAGCGGTTCGGTAGGGATGGGCGACGCGCCAAAGACCGTTTGCAGCACAATGCTAAACAGCGGCCCGAGGAAACCAATCCGGAGGATGAAGGATTCAAGCACAGGCACACGGCGGGCGACGTACACCGCGGCGGCAACCGATAGTCCGATGGATAGAACAAGAGGCCCCCACTGGCTGAGTTTGTGATACAGGGTTCTTTCTGATTGTGCTTTCATCATTTCCATTTACTATCTCTTTCCACGCGCGAGAGACATGAAACCGTAGTGGTTTGTGCTGCTTTCAAGAAATCTCTATCTCAAGCCAACCTGCTCATGAGCGAGATCAGTCACGATCCCTTTTCCGTACTGGAACAGTGGGCAGATTTTCCACCTCCTGGCGTGTTAGCTTCAGATAGACCGTATCTTCTTCTATCCGGTCGATCTGTGAGACCGGGATCGTCACATCACGCTGCCCCCACAGATGCCCTTCACGCAGCACAAGGTGTGTGATCCGCCCGTTTACAGGGTCGACGAGAAATTCATCTACCCGGCCAATACGACCATTGGTAGCCCATATGGGGTCTCCCCGACGGATGGCAACCTCACCTGGTTCCAGATTC
>JARRJX010000062.1:0-7502 GCA_037388645.1 Chloroflexota bacterium | reverse complement strand
GCGGCCTCGCGCAGGCTGCATTCGTGTTCCTCGGCCACCCCCCAGTCCTGCTCAAACGCCTCCTCCAGCACGCTGTGCAGCCGCTTGCGCACCTGTTTCAGGCTCCAGCGGTCGAATTGAAGCCCCTGCACCCACTCGAAATACGAGACGGTGACGCCGCCCGCGTTTGCCAGGATGTCCGGCACGGCGACGATGCCCCGCTCGCGCAGGATGGCATCGCCCTCCAGCGTGGTGGGGCCGTTCGCCCCCTCAACGACGAAGCGCGCCTTGATCGCATCGGCGTTCTGGCCGGTAATCTGCTCTTCGATCGCGCAGGGAGCCAGCACGGTCACGTCGAGGGTGAGCAGCTCTCTGTTTGAGATCGCCTCCACCCCGGCTCGCTCTGCGCCGTACTCGGCCAGCGCGCCATTCCCGCCCTTCTCCTCCATGTAGGCGTCCAGGTCGTCGATGTCAAAGCCGTTGGGACAGTACCAGCCGCCCGTCACGTCGCTGACCGCGACGATCTTTAATCCGAACTCCTTGTTCAGGATGTGGGCGGCGTGCGACCCCACCTTGCCGTAGCCCTGGATGGCAACGGTGGCCGAATCCGGGGCCACCCCAGCCCGCTTCAGAGCGAAGCGGGTGCAGTAGGCCAGCCCCCGGCTGGTCGCCTCCGAGCGGCCTAGCGAGCCGCCCATCCCGACCGGCTTGCCGGTCACCACCGCCGGGTCGGCGTAGCCGCGCATCATGGTGACGGTGTCGTCGAACCAGGCCATGATCTGGGCGTCGGTGTCGATGTCGGGGGCGGGGATGTCGCGGTGCGAGCCGGTGATCGACATAATGCTGGCCGCATAACGGCGCGTCAGCCGCTCCAATTCGCTGGGGGTCAGCTCGCGCACGTTGACGGCGACGCCGCCCTTCGCCCCGCCGAAGGGGATACCCACTACGGCGCACTTCCAGGTCATCAAGGTGGCGAGCGCCTGGACTTCGTCCATCGACACCTGTGTGTGGTAGCGGATGCCGCCCTTGGCCGGCCCGCGCGCGGTGGAGTGCTGGACGCGGTAGCCCGTGAAGACCCTGATCTCGCCGTCGTCCATGCGGATCGGGATCGCCACCTCCAGCTTGCGCTCCGGCACGCGAAGCCATTCGCGCATGCCCGCGTCAAAGCCCAGCCGCTCGGCGGCCTGGTCGAGCTGCCGGTCGGCCATTGCCAGCATCGGTTCCCGGTGTGATTCTTGCATAACTATCCTTCTCTCCCCTCTGTTTAAGGCGTGCCGCGTCGAGCGGGCGTCGAATGAACGAACATTGTACACAGTCACGGCCCCTGGCGACATCTGACGAAAGTCAGTTTAACAGGCCGTCGCCCGATCTGCTCTTCGCAGCCGCCGCTACAACCAGCACATGTCTCGGATGCGGGCCGCCTTGCAGACCGCCTTGCGGGTACTAAACTGCCGGGCAGAGCCGGTCGATAGGCGACCTGGGCAGGCTTGATAGGGTGCTCAGGTTACAGGTTATTACAACTTGATCGGGCCGCCGCCGGAGGGTTGTGGGCGAGCGGCGATCTCTGTTATAGTCAGGTCAGCGGAGCCTGCCCGCCGGGGCAGAGGAACCTGTGTATGACTATACCAAATACTGAAAGCTACCAGACACCCACCATCCTCGTCGTGGACGACAGCCACGAGGCAAACCGCGTGCTGTGCGTGCTGCTTGGGCACGAAGGGTTCCTGGTCAAATCTGCCTACGGGGGCGAGGAAGCGATCGAGATGATCCTCGACGACCCGCCCGACCTGGTGCTGCTGGACGTGATGATGCCGGAGGTCGACGGGCTGGAGGTGCTCCGCCAGGTTCGCCAGCACCCGGAGACGGTGGAGCTGCCCGTCATCATGGTCACCGCCCTGGGCGATACCCAGGACGTCATCCAGGGGCTGGAGCTTGGGGCGAATGACTACCTGACCAAGCCCCCCCAGTTTGAGATACTGGCGGCTCGCGTGCGCACCCAGCTCAAGCTCAAGGCCCTCCAGGATCAGCGCCGCCAGGACATCCTGCGCCTGCGGGAGCTGGACGCGCTCAAAGACAAGTTCCTCCAGATCGCAGCCCACGATTTGCGAAACCCGCTGAATAACATCGTGATGAGCGCCGAGCTGCTCGACGAGCACAAGGAAGAATTCGCGCAGATCGACCCGGAATTCAAGCGAATCCTGAAGATGGTGCGGATGGCGATCCGCATGATGCAGTCGATCATCAACGACTTCCTGGATTTGCGGGCGATGGAGAGCGGGCAGCTTGAGCTGCAGCGGGAACAAACCTCCCTGAACTACGTACTCGAGCAGGCGCTCCTTCAATTTGGCTCCTACGCCGAGCAGAAGGAGGTCGACGTCCGCTCCGACCTGGCCGACAACCTCCCGGATTGTTTCGCCGACCCGGACCGCCTGATGCAGATCGCGAGCAACCTGATCGGCAACGCGATCAAGTACAGCCACCTGGGGGGGAGCGTCGTCGTCACCAGCAGGCTGCATGACGGGTGCTTACGCGTCGAGGTGCAGGACGACGGGCCGGGGATTCCAGAAGAGGAGATGCCGCTGCTTTTCACCCCCTTCTCAAGGCTGAGCAACAAGCCAACCGGGGGTGAGAAAAGCTCAGGCGTCGGCCTGTCCATCGCCCGGCACCTGGTGGAGCTGCACCAGGGGACGATCGGAGCGGAGAGCGAGGCCGGGATCGGCTCGACATTCTGGTTCGAAATCCCGGCCTGTGTAGAGGGGCAGTCACTCGAAAACGGCGAGTAGTTTTTTGCAACTCAACGCCATCCCACACGTATAAAGCTATAGATAGTTGATACAGATCATTCGCGGTAAGCTGACCGCGTGAGGAGGCGGGATAATGGCCCACCACAACATGCGCACACGCGCTAACACCATACTTGGCCTTGCCCTTGTTGCGCTGGGCGGACTGTTCCTTGTCGGGCAGATGTTTGACATCAGCTTCTGGCACTTCTTCTGGCCGTTTTTCATCATCGGGCCGGGGCTGATGTTTTTCATCGGCATGGTCCTGATCGGCGAGTCGGCTGGCCCGCTTGCCATCCCCGGCAGTATCGTGACGATGGTCGGGCTGCTGCTGCTCTATCAAAGCGTGTTCAACCACTTTGAGAGCTGGGCATACGCCTGGGCGTTGATCTTCCCCACGGCGGTGGGAGTCGGCCTGATGATCAACGGGGTTTGGAGCAAGTCGCCGCGGCTGGTGGAAGTCGGCACGCGCTGGTCGACGATAGGCCTGGCCATATTCCTGGTCGGCGGCCTGTTCTTCGAGCTGCTGCTGAACATCAGCGACAATATAATCAGCGGGATCGTGTGGCCCGGCCTGCTGATCGTGTTTGGGCTGTACCTGCTGGGCCGCCACCGGGCCAAGTCTCGTATAAGCGCGCCGCCCACCTCGCCGCCTGAGCGGCTGGTGGAGGAGGCGTCCCCGGCGCAGCCCGTCCCGATGGAAGAAGCGCCCAAGCGGGAAGAGAAGACCGAATTCCGACCGCTGGACATACCGCGCCAGTAACGGGCAAATCGTCAATAAAACAACCGGCCTCATCGACAGGATGAGGCTGGTTTTGATCCGATGGTTGGAGCCGGGTGTCTAAGCTGGTGAACCCGGCTCATTCTCTTGATCGATGGGCAGGGTGATGCCGACCGTGACACCTTTGCCTTCCTCGCTGCGCACGGTGAGCCTGCCCTGGTTGGCCTCGGTCACGCTGCGGGCGACGTACAGCCCCAACCCCAGCCCCCGAACGCGCCCCGATTCGTGCTTGGTGGTGTAGCTGGGCTGAAAGATGTTAGCCATCTCCGCTTCAGGGATCGCCGCGCCGGTGTTGTGAATGGCGATGTTGACCAGGTCTTTATAATGGTCAACAGTGATCGTGATGCGCCTGTCCTCGCCCTCGGCGCTCATCACCGCGTCGACCGCGTTGTGCAGGACGTTCTCGATCGCCTGGCCGATCTGGTTTGGCCTGGTCTTGAGCGGGGGAATCCCCTCCGGGACGGTCAACTCCACCTGGCAGCCGTCCAGATCGCCTGTTTCCTTCACGCGGCTGATCGATTCGGCGAGAAGCTCCTTCAGCGAGGTCTCCTGGATATCTTCCGCCACGAACGAAAGCATCCGCAGGGCGTTCATCGTCTCTTCGAGCCGCCGCGTCGCCTTGTTGATGATGTCGAGCTTGTCGCGGCTGCCCTCGCTCAAGTCGT
The DNA here is from genome assembly GCA_037388645.1 of Chloroflexota bacterium. Taxonomy (GTDB): domain Bacteria; phylum Chloroflexota; class Anaerolineae; order Aggregatilineales; family UBA3940; genus JARRJX01. The sequence continues at coordinate 3,297 of JARRJX010000062.1, read as the reverse complement.
CGGTGCGGTTGATCAACTCGGCCCCCAGGCGAATCGCGCACAGGGGGTTGTTGATCTCGTGGGACAGCCCCTGCGCGATCTCGCGCACCAGATCGATGTTCTGGCGGGCGGAGAGCGTTTTGTGGGCGGTGATGAGCTGGGACATCCCCTTCTCAAGCTGGGTGAGCCGCTGCGTCTCCTGCTCGATCTGCTGGCGGCGCTCCAGCGCCCGGCTGACGCTCGCCCGGATCGATTGGATGGCGGTGGGCTTCTCCAGGAAATCGTAAGCGCCGTTGCGCAGCGCCTTGATCGCCCGCTCGGAGGAGGTGTAGGCGGTGATGATGACGACCGGGATCGAGGGGTAGTTCTTCTGCACCTCCGGCAGGAAGGTCAGGCCGTCGATGCCGGGCAGCATGATGTCCAGGAGCAGCACGTCGGGCGGGTCGTTCTTCAGGACATCACGCGCTTTTTCCGCATCCAGAGCCACCGAAACTTTGTATTGATTCAAGGCCCTGGTGATGAGATCGCCGGTCATCGGCTCGTCGTCTACCAGCAGCACGTGAGGTCGTTCTGCCATGGTAAGTCGTCTCAGCCCCTGCTCGGTGTGAGCAAATTTACGATTCACGTCGTGAAAGATTATACCATAACAGGCGGTTCGGCATGGTAGGAAGTATATCCCATTCGGCGCGCGCTGCCGGGGCGGAGGCAGCCCCGATTGGAAGTCCCGGCCACTGAACGGGCAGCCGGGGGATTCTGCGTCAAGAGCTTAGAATCCGGTCGACCGCGTCGGTTAGCTGGGTCAGGTTGCGCACCTGGTAAACGTCGCTGCACAGGGGAGCGTACTGCAACATGTCGCTGTCGCCCGTCCCCCACTGGGCGGGATATTCCGGGTTCATCCAGATCAGGCGGCGCGAGCGCCGTTTGACGTCGCCAAACACGCTCAAACCGGGGTCTTTGTAGTTGTTCCGGCCATCGCCAAGCACGATCACGGTCGTGCGGCTGTCCACGCTGTCCATGTGTCCGGAGGCGAAGTTGCGCAGGCTGGCACCGAGGTCGGTGTTGTAATATCCCTGGGGGAGCTTGTGGAGCACGCTGTCAACCGCCCCCTCGACGCCCAGCGATTTCATGTCGTTCGTCACCTCTTCCAGGTGATCGATAAAGGCGAAGCTCCTCGTCTTCTGCACCTGGTCTTGCAAGAGGTACATCAGGCGCAGGAAAAACTCGGCGACGGGCCGCATCGAGGTGCTGACGTCCAGAATGACGACCAGCTTGGGCTTCTGCCGCCTGCGGCGCAGCTTAAGCTCCAGCGGCACGCCGTAGTAACGCTGGCTGGCGCGGATCGTCGCCTTGGGGTCGAGCTTGCCGCGCTTGCCCCGCTTCTGGCGCAGGGCGGCGCGGCTGCGCAGACGGGCTGCCAGCCGCCGCACCTGCTCGCGCAGGACGTCCATCTCGGTCTCGCTGAGGGACTTGAAGGGGCGGTTCATCAGGTCGTGGACGTTCTGGCGGCGCTCGTGCTGCTGGTCGGCCAGGTTGTCCAACACCTGCCGCCCGGCGAACTGCTCCAACTGCTCGGCCAGCGTCTCCTGGTTGCTGCCCACCTGCTGCTTGAGTCGCTCCAGCGTCTCAGGGTCCATGCCCTGCTCGGCCAGCCACTCCCACAACATCTCCAACACCTGCTGCATCTGCTCCCAGCCCAGCAGACGCTGCATGCGCCGGGCGTACCAGCGGGCCTGATAGGGCGAGCTGGCCTGTTCCATCCCAGCCTGCTGGGCAAGGTCTTCCAGCTCCTCCTGGCTCGGACTCTGCCCGCTCATCAGCCAGGAGAGCAGCTCTTGCAGGTCTTGCGCCAGCGATTGCAGGGCCTGCTGGAGCATCTGCTTCTCGTCGGCGGAAAGCTCCGCCTCCGGGTTGAGCAGCGGCGGCTGGTCGACTCCGAAGTAGAGCGGGAACAACTCCTCGAAGATCGGGATGTTGACCGCGTCTTTGATCAGCGTCGATTGCAGGCTCAGGCGGAACGTCTCACGGTCGATCGTGCCCATGAGCTGGATCGCGCGCCAGGCGTCCTGGCTCTCGGCGATGGACACCCGCACGCCGGAGGCGCGCAGGCCGGAGACAAACCTAGCGATACGATCTTCCACTTTCGTCCCCCCTCGATCCCCGTAAGACGTGGCGCGCGCGGGCAATGTCGGTCTCGTACTTGAGCAGCACGGTCAGCGTGTTCTCCAACACGTCACGGTCGAGCGATTCGGCGTTCAGAGTCAGCAGGGCGCGAGCCCAGTCGAGCGTCTCGCTGACGCTGGGGTGCTTCTTGAGGTCCATCCGGCGCAAGGACTGCACGGCCTCGACCGCCTGCCGGGCCAGGTCAGGGGCGAGGTCGGGCACTTTGAGCCGCACGATGCGCAGCTCCTCCTCCACAGTCGGGTAGTCGATGTAGATGTACAGGCAGCGCCGCTTGAGCGCCTCGCTCAACTCGCGGGTGTTGTTGCTGGTCAGGATCACGATCGGCTGCTGCCGGGCGGCGAGCGTGCCGATCTCCGGGATCGTCACCTGGAAGTCGCTCAACACCTCCAACAGGAAGGCTTCGAACTCGGCGTCGGCTCGGTCGATCTCGTCAATCAGCAGGACGGACGGCTCCTCGCTCTGGATGGCGCGCAGCAGCGGGCGGGGGAGCAGGAAGCGGTTGGAGAAAAACACGTCCTCTTCGTCGGCCAGCCTGTCCGCCGCCTCGGCCAGCGTGCCCGCGTCGGCGAGCAGGTCGGAGAGCTTGTCACGCAGGAGCTGCGTGTAGAGCATTTGCTTGGCGTATTCCCACTCGTAAAGCGCCTTGCTCTCGTCCAAGCCTTCGTAACACTGCATGCGCACCAGCTCGTAGCCGGTGGCGGCGGCCCAGGCTTTGCTCAGTTCGGTCTTGCCCACCCCCGCCGGGCCTTCGGTCAGCAGCGGCTTCCCCAGCTTCTCGGCCAGGAACAGCACGGTCGCGATCTCGTCGCTGGCGATGTACTGCTGGGCAGCCAGCGCCTCCTTTACCTGCTCTACCGTCTCATATACCATCGAACCTCCCCCTCGTTGCGAATGTACCTTCTCAGACCGGAAAAAAACTCGACGGGCAGCGTCGCAGCCCGGCGGTGTGCTGTCGCTCGTACAGAGTTAGTCTATCGTGCGGGGCAGGGGGGGATCAACCACCTGCCCGTTGGCGGGGGGTGAAAAGGGAGGTAATTTTACAAAGGGTCAGGCAGGGAAAAGCGGATTCAGGTCCACTTGCCGAGCGCGCCGACCAGGTAGTCGAGCAGCGCCTCGTCGGACAGCTCGCCGTTGGGG
>JARRJX010000061.1:0-7519 GCA_037388645.1 Chloroflexota bacterium | reverse complement strand
TCAGGGCGGTCTGCATCTTCCCGGAGCACCCGGCTCAGGACGTCCAGGCGAAACAGGTAAACGCCCATCGAGGCGAGCGTTCCTGGGGGATTAGCCGGTTTCTCGACAAAGCCCTGCACCCGATAGTCTTCGTTTGCCTGCATGATGCCATACCGCGAGGCTTCCTTCAATGGCACCTCAATCGTACAAACGGTGGCATCGGCTTCGTGATCCAGGTGAAAGGCCACCAGGTGAGCATAATTCATCTGGTAGACGTGGTCGCCGGATAAGATGAGAACCAGGTCTGGCGTGGGTGCGGATTTGACGAAGTTGATGTTCTGGTAGATGGCGTCGGCGGTTCCGGCATACCAGTCCGAATCCTCGCGGCCAATAAACGGCTGTAACAGCCTGACGCCCCCGCTGAAAGAGCGATCCAGGTCCCAGGGGCGGCCTTTACCAATGTGCTCGTTGAGCGAGTGAGGGCGGTATTGGGTGAGCACTAATACGTCATAGATGCTCGAATTCACGCAGTTGGACAGCGTGAAATCGATAATCCGGTATTTCCCGGCGAATGGGACGGCTGGCTTGGCTCGCTTGCGCGTCAGCACTTTCAGACGTGTGCCTTCTCCGCCAGCCAGAAGAACTGCACGTATTTTCATTGGCTTGTCTCCACTAATGGATAACCGGGGTGTTGATCACCGATAGCTGGCATGCAGTTTGATGGCGCTCTGATAGAGCTTGATATACTGGCTGGCCGATCGCTGCCAATCAAACGAGAGCTGCATCGCTTGCTGCTGCCGCGATCGCCACTCACTGGCTGCGTTCGTATAGATGTCCAACGCCCGGTTGACCACCCTGATCAGGGCATCGGCGTTGAAATCCGCAAAAGCGAATCCAATAGTTGCGGGCACCGTGTCGACCAGGCCGCCAACGTGGCGGACGATTGGCAGCGCACCATACCGCATCGCGAACATCTGGCCGATCCCACACGGTTCAAAAAGCGAGGGCATCAGAAACGCATCAATGCCTGCGTAAATCCGCTCGGCCAGCGTTTCGTTAAAGCTCAACCTGATGTGCGCCCTGCCAGGAAAATCCCGTCCAAGTGCCTGTGCTTCGCTCTCGTAATGCGGTTGTCCGGCCCCCAGCAGGATAAACTGTGCATCGCTGTTCTCAAGCAAGTGGCGCACCGCCGGGAACATGATGGAAGGGCCTTTTTGTTCAACTAACCGCATTACAGTCCCAACCAGCGGTGTGTTTGCGCTCCGGGGCAGCCCCGCCTCCGCTTGAAGCGCCAGTTTGTTCCTGGCCCGGTTCGGCAGCGTGTCCCTGTCGAAATTCGCGACGATATGGGGCGAGGTCGCCGGGTTCCAGCGCTGCACGTCGATTCCGTTCAAGATGCCCGTCAACCGGGCGCTTCTGGCGTGCAGGATATCATCTAATCCATCACCGCTGTCCGGTAGTGTGATCTCCTGGGCATAGGTGGGGCTGACAGTGCTCAAGGTGGTGCTGTATGCCAGCCCGATAGCCAGCGAGTTGTCCGTCTTCCCTGTTGACTGTAGAAGCGGGTGCGCCGCAGGCGGGAGATTCGCCCGATCCAGGTGCCATCTGACGCCCCAGCCCTGGTAGCGCAAATTGTGTATGGAGAACACTGAAGCAGCTTTGCCCAGGTGGTCGTCATCTTTGTAAAGGGTCGTCAGCAGGAACGGCAGAGTCCCGGTGTGCCAATCGTGGGTGTGGAAAACGTCTGTCTGCCAGCCCTCGCGTTTCGAGAAATAGTCGACCAGCTTGAGGACTGCCGCTGCAAAAAACAGAAACCGGCCAACGTCGATACCCTCATCCTGGCTGTAGATGAACGTCTCGGACGGGTCGAAGAAAGGCGCGCCGCGTATAAAGTAAGTCGTTGTGGTGTTGTGTGTCGCGCTCGATACCTCGACGAGTGTGGTATCCCCGTTCCAGTCCATTTGAAGGGTGGCATAGGGGCGCAGGCCGAAGCGCTGATCGTCAATCAGTCCGTGATGGGGCAGCACGACTCGCACGTTTTGCCCAAGCCGATTCAAGACGCCTGGTAAAGTGCCAACGACATCGGCCAGGCCACCGACCTTCACGTACGGGGTAGACTCAGCGGCAACGAAGAGGATATTCACCTAAATAACCCAGCGTTTCTTAGATTTACTGATGTCGACCGTCGCTATCTGGCGCGAAACCAGCGAAAATCTATATTGGGGAAGACCTTATCCACCTCAAACAGCTCGTCTGCCATCTGTTTGTCAGGTGCGCCCACTTCCAGGGAGCTTGCCAGTGCCTCAAAGCGCTCGACGTGCCTCGTAAAGCGGCGGATGGCATACTCCCTCGCCTGGCCGGTCGTGACCAGGAAAGGCCAGTCGCTTGATTGCAGCAGGAGCAGCTCGCGGGCCGCCATGTTGAGCACGTCTTCTGTGTCGGCGTCTGGATCGGGATATTGCGCTACCAGCGCCTCCATGCGGCCTTCGGCGCTGTGTATTGGCCCCCACATCCAGTGGGTATCGTGGTTGTCCCACGTCCAATGCGTCCCGCCCATCCCCCACGAACTCTCCGGGATGTGGAGAACCTGGCTCGGTGGGTGGCGCTCGATGAAGTCACTCGCCGAGGTCAATTCGACCGCAGGGTTTTCGGCCAGACCTTGAAGCACCTGTTTGATCCACTCAATCCCTTCAAACCACCAGTGACCGAACAGCTCGGTGTCGTAGTTCGAAGCGATCAGTCCGTACTGGCCGGTCTGGTCGTGATGCTGCTGCAAGCGGTCTGCCACGAGCCAGGCGAAGTGACGGGCATGCTCGCCGACTTTGTAGGCCGCCCAATCGGGGTTGTAAAGCTCTTTTTGCCCCAATCCGGTGCGCGCCCCTGAAACGCGCCAGTATTGGAGGCCGGAGACCGTATCCTTCTTGTGGAATTCCCGGTAGTCGTAATCGCCGGGATAGCCCCAATCGGCTGACCAGACCTGCATCCCGGTGCGGTTGTCCCGACCGATGACGGCTACCCCTGAGTGCTGCTCTGCGCCCGGCCCGGCGGCGGTGTCCGAGACGTAGTAGGGTTGCAGTGTGGAGGCCGCCCGTTCTGGTATGGCCTGCCGGATTGGGATCACGTAGCGACGCTTGATCTCTCCATAAGGGCCGATGGCATCACCCGCGGCGACACCCACCGGCTGCCCACCCTCGATTGTGTGGGTCTCGCTGAAGAATAACCCGATCCCCAGCTCCTGAAGAAACTGCTCGATACCTGGGCGCTTCTGTCCATCGTCGGTGATGTAAGCCGGGCGGTAGGCGCATTCGGGCAGCCAGATCGCCCTCGGCGCTCGTCCGAAGTGGCGCTTATACGCCTCTACGCCGCTCTTTATCTGTCCGTAAATCGACGAATCCCTGCCAAGGAGCGGAAGATAGCCATGCGTGGCCGCGCTGGTGATGATCTCGATCACTCCTTCATCTTGCAGTGTTTTGAAAGCCCCGATGATGTTGCGCTTGAACCGGTCGTCGAAGCTTTGCTTGGTGTGTTCGAACCAGTCGACGTAGAAATTTGCCAGGAAGGTCAGCCCTTCATGTTCTTCTTTTTCGAACCGTGTGACGTCAGCTTTAGCGGCCTCGATCTTCTCGTCGAGGTAGCTGTCCAGATGGTCGAGCACGTCGGCATCGGCGAGTTGTTCGACCAGGATGGGAGTCAGGCCAATGGTGAGGTGGATTTCCGTTCCGGCTTCATGCAAATCATACAGGGCGTCCAGGAGAGGAATGTAGGTCTCTGAGGTTGCTTCGTGAATCCATTCTTCCCCATGGGGCCAGCGACCGGCTAACCGCGCATAGGGCAAGTGGCTGTGCAGGACAAATGTAAAGGCTCCCGAAGGGTTCACCTGATACACCTTTCTCAGCCGTAGCTTGATATTCTGAAGTGGGCGGACGACGATCTGTGTGCCAATTCTAGCACATCATATTAATTAGATAAACTGCCTGGGGCAGGAAAACCTCAAGTGGAGGTCGGCGGCTGAGGCTGGTGTTGGATAAATACGTGTATTCAAAAACCATAAGGGCAGCCCCCTGATGGAGGCCGCCCCTTGCTGTGGTGTGATCTTTGTGGAAGGATTTACGTTCTCATTTTATACGGCTGGGGTGGTGGGGGTGCTGCTCCTTGAAGTCCACTCGGATACCCAGTCGCCCAGGTACGGATACCGGTAATTCTTCCCGCTGCCTGCTTCGATCGTGGCTGCAATCGAAAAGCCCCCGATCACAAACGGCACCGCGACGATCAGAAGGGCGAATGCCACGGTAAGCAGCACTGCGATAGGGATCAACAATAAGCCGATCAGGATGACGCTCAGAAGCCCGGTGATCACCCATATCAGAACCAGCACGATGATCCCGACCAGGACGGCGACGAACAAGCCCACCGTGCCGATGATTTGCAGGGTAAATGCCTGTGCCGCGTGATAGGCGACGAAATCAGACTTGTCTTTGTACACCAGGTAGATGGCGAACGGCACGAAGACAAACAATAATCCGCCAATCCCAAGCGTTGACAGGCTCACCAGCATGGTTAACAGCGTGCTTGCGTGGGCTAACGCGGCCCACGTCCGCTCCTCCGAAGTAGTTTCTCGGAGTGCTGCTGTATTGCTTCTTGGCTTAACGACTTCACTCATTTCTTAGCTCCAGCAAATAAAACCTCTTCACATCAGTAAATACGTGTATTCGCAGAATGAGTTGCAAAGTGGGGCGGCCCGGCGTGATCGCCTGCTGCGCTCGTCCCTCATTGGACGCCGCTCGTGCACCTTGTATAATATCGTCGCTCGAACGAATCGAGGAGAGAGGCTTTGCGGCATACACAAGCTGGCGACCTGGTCTTATTGGTGAACGAGAAAGACCGGCAGTTATTCATACGCATGCTCAAGCCGGGGGATCAGCTGCAGACCCACAGAGGAATGGTGCTGCATGACGACCTCATCGGGCTGCCTTATGGAACCCAGGTGCGCTCACATCTGGGATTCCCATTTTACCTCTTACCCCCAACCACCGATGAGTTAATCCGCAATATCAGGCGGGAGAGCCAGATCGTCTTCCCCAAGGATTCCGGCTATATCATGATGAAGCTGGGGATCAGGCCGGGGGCGGTGGTGATTGAGGCCGGAACGGGGAGCGGCGGTCTGTGTGTGGCGCTGGCGTCGATGGTCGGCGATGACGGGCACGTCTATTCTTACGACAACAGGCCAAAGATGCTCCGCCTGGCCGGGTTGAACCTTGAGCGAGTAGGCATGGCGCACCGGGTGACACTGAAAAGCCGTGACATACTGGATGGCTTTGAGGAGACTGCCGTCGACGCCGTGTTTCTGGACGTTCGAGCCCCCTGGGAGGCGCTCGACCAGGCCCACGCCGCGCTGACCGGTGGCGGTGTCTTGGGGTGCATCGTGCCAACCAACAACCAGCTCGTCGAGCTGATCGGCAGGCTGGACGCTCATCCTGGCTTTGGGTTTGTCGAGGCAGAGGAGCTGCTTCTGCGGCCCTATAAAACCGTTCCGGCTCGAATCCGCCCTGCCGACCAGGTCGTCGGCCACACCGGGTTCCTGGTGTTTTGCCGTGCGATCGTCCGTGAAGCTCATCGCGTGGAGCCAGCCACGCGCGAGCCTGGGGAAAGCGACTCCGAGGGAGGATAGGGGTGAGGATAGTCGCTCGATCAGTGCTGTGGGGATGTCTGTCCTCGATTCTCGCCGTTTGCTTCAGCGGATGCGCGGCTTCTGGCATTCAGGAATTCCCCACCCCCACTGTCCCGCCAGACCTGGACGGTGCAGGAGCCAGCCAAGAGCAGGCTCTCCCCATCATAGAGAGCGGGGAGCCGGATGCCGTGCCCACGGCAGAAGACGACGCCGTGCTGTTCGACCAGATCGTGGCGCTTGACGAGACTCAGGGGAATCCGGTGGAAGTCGACTTCGAAGCCTCCGCGTTCCAGGCGATCAGGCTGGCACTCAACCCCCTCGACGGTGGGGTAGCCTATGACGCCAGCCTCGTCGATCCCCATGGCATAGCGCTCTTCTCCGATTCCGCTCCGCCGGGCAGCGCCCTGCTGGTGGATTAATTTACCCTCCCCTTTGCGGGCGCGTATCGGCTGTTCCTGTCCGCCAACGATGGGGCAGGCAGCGTGCAGGTTCAAGGGGCTGCGCTGAGCGAGCGGACGGGCGGGGCGATCTTTGACGGGGTAGGGGGCAGCGAGACGGGGGTGTTCGCCGGGGGGCACCTCTACCATGCTTTCCTGATCCCGCTTATCCAGGGTGAAGTGGTTGACCTGCTGGTTGAGCCGGAATTGGCAGCCGCGCTTGGGTTATCGATGAATCTATATCGCCCGGATGGCGGCTTAACGGCGGCTGCCGGTGGGAATGGTGAGAACGCCTCTGTGATGGGCTTCTCCGCCCCCATGACGGGGGAGTACACTGCCATCGTGTCGAACACTGCCGGTTCGGCGGGGGTGTATACCTTCAGCGTGGCGGCCCATCCCTCCCCACCGGCGGAGGGCGCTCCGGACATCACCTATGGACGCGAATACACGGCGGAGTTTTTCGCGGACAGCGTATTGTCGGTGACATTTGATGGGGCCATGGGGGATGGGCTGCGCGTGGACGTGGTCGAGCCGGACCCGCAGCTCGACGTCGACATCTATCTATACAGCCCTTATCGGCAGGTCATCGCCTACGCGGTTGACGCGGGCAGCGGGGAGGCCGAATCAATTGCTGAGGTTCAGCTGCCCTACACCGGGCGCTACCGGCTGGAGCTTCGCCCAAGCGGCTCAGGAGCCGCCTCGTTCATCGTCAATCCGCTTGCGCAAAGCGATTTATCCGGCGGCGGAGTCTTTGCCGGGGAGCAGGGTGGGGTGCTCTCAGGGCGTTTTGAGCAGCCGGGCGTCTTCCACAGCTATCAATTCCACGCAGATGAGGGAGACCCCGTTCGATTGAGCATCACTGCCCACGCTTTTGTCGAGGAGCTTGAGATGGCCGTGGTTGTGTTAGAGCCTGATGGCGCACAGTTTGCCTATGCGGACGCCGCTGCTGGCATGACCCCAACCGCCCAGGCTCTCGGCGAGTGGCAGTTAACCCAGACGGGAACCTACACGATCATGGTATATTCGTTGAATGGTGTTCCAGGGACCTATCAGCTTGAGCTTGAGCGCGATCGCTCCGGCAGACCTTGACGGCGAAGATGAACACTGGTGTATTTCCTCCATCGAGGGATAAGTTTTTCCGATATCTGGCTGTGGCCGGTATCGTGATTGCCCTTGCGGTGGTACTGGCGGCCTGTGTGGCAGGCTCCACGACCTCTGAGACAGCGGCTGCCACGACGCCGACTCCCTGGCCCACCCTGGAGCCGGTGCTGTCCCCTCAGCCCACCCCCATGCCCGACGCGACGACTGAGGCCGGTCCGCGGCTCCTCGACCAGTTCCGGGTCGATGTGCAGGAGGATGCTGTCTCCGTCTTTCAAATAGAGGGGCAGATCGACCAGCCGGTACGGATTGAAGCGATCGTCCTATCCGGGAATAT
>JARRJX010000060.1:0-7535 GCA_037388645.1 Chloroflexota bacterium | reverse complement strand
ACGGATCGTCAAACGGCCCTTTTACCGGCCCGCCTACCGGCGCTAGACGGGCGCGCGATCGCCTTTGTGCATACCTGCGCACTGTGCGAACCACGCACGTGTGCACGCCTGCACCATGTGTCAAACGCCCGGCCTCACGCTACACTCAGCAACGCTTTGCGGGGTGGAGCAGTGGCAGCTCGTTGGGCTCATAACCCAAAGGTCGCAGGTTCGAATCCTGCCCCCGCTACCTGAGAGAAGAACCGCTCGCCAAATTGTCGGTGAGCGGTTTTTGGTTGTCTGATCCTCAGTTGTGGGACTCTTCTACTTCGGCGACGATCTGATCGATCTGCGCCACCACATCCTCCGGCAGCGCCGAGGGTTGATGGGTGCTCAGGATGCGGGAGAGCTTCTCCTGGGTGCGGTCGGCCAGCGACTTACCCCCCGCCGCCTCCCAGAGCGAGTACGGCCCGCGCTCCATCAGGGTGGGCACCCAGATTTCCTGGCGGCAGAGCGCCACGGAGCGCATCTCGGCCATGAACTGGCCCCCCGGCCCCGCCTGCTCGATCACGTCCTGCATGATCGTCTCGTGGTTGATCTCCGGGCCGCGCATCATGTGGCGCACCTTGGAGATCACCTCGTCCGCCAGCACCACCATTTGCAGCGACCCGATGTGGCCGCTGTCCAGGAAGCCCAGGTCGTGGACGAGCGAAGCGCCGCTCAGCGCGGAGAGCAAAATCTGGATTCCCATCTCCAGCGCCGCCTGCTGATCGAGCGTCTTGGCGTCGGAGGCCCCGGCGGTGCCCATGAACGGGACGCGCAGCCAGCGGCACATATCGGCAGCCGCGGCGCTGAACTGGCTCATCTCCGGCGCGCCGTAGGCCAATTGGGTCGTCCGCAAATCCATCGGGGCGGGCACCCAGCCTGAGATGTAGGGCGCGCCGCGCCGCTTCAACTGGGCCATCGCCAGGCCGCTCAGCGCGCCCGCCAGGTAGATCACCATCGCGCTCGCGCCGGTGACGGGCGATGTCAGGCCCATCGATGGGCCGCCGGAGTAGACCACCGGCACGTAGTTCGCCGCCGCCCAGAGCATCGTCCCCACCCCGGCGTCGGTGTGTTTGAGGGGGGGATCGTAGGTGGTGAATACGCCGAAGGTGGGCCGCAGGCGGAAGGCGCTCCCGCTCCCGGCGATGGCAACGGCGATCCGGTGGAGCGCGGCGAGGATATCCGGGCGCTGCGCCCAGGCGATGATCGGCTTGGTGGTGTTCTCGACCAGCTCGGCGAACTCGTACAGCGCCGCCAGACCCGGCTCAACGTCGCCGATCATCCCCAGCCCCATCACGTAGTCGATGTGGGTCAGCGCGTCACAGACGCGGGCGGTGGTGGCCGGGTCGCCGCGCCGGGCAGGCCGCCGCTCGCCGGTTTCCGGGTCGATGAAATAGGTGCTCGTCAGCCCAGGGCCGAAGTGAATCTTGTCCGGCACGATGTGCATCTCGTGCCGGTAGTCCCGCCCCCACAGCGAAAAGCTGCGCGGCGCGCAGGTGAGGGCGTCCTGGACGATATGGGGCGGGATGAAGACCCGCTCCCCCTCGACGAACGCCCCGGCATCGGCCAGCAGGGCGCGCCCCTCGGCGCTGTACACCAGCACGCCAACCCGCTGAAGCACCTCCAGCGAGGTGCGGAACAGCTCGTTGCACTGCTCATCGGTGAGAACTCGGAACTGCGGCGTCTGCCGGTCTGAATAATTTGAGATAATCACGGCTGCATTCTCAGTGTGATGTTCAACGGACAAAAAAACGCCTTACGGCGGCTCACGAAACCCTGCTACTCCGGATCGGGCGGCCTCCCTTCCTCATCCCAGCCCATCGCCGCGTAAAAATCGCGCAGCATGGCCCCCAGATCGACTACTTTACCCTGAGTCGGGCCGCTTGGCACGCGCTCCTCGACGAACTTGTCCGGCAGGTCGTCGTCGCGGCTGCTCAGCCCGCAGGCCAGGTTGAAACGCCGCTCGGCGTTGACGATGCGCAGACCGGCCTCGAACAGCTCCTCCGCCGTCAAATCCCAGCCGCTCAGCGCGGCGGCCAGCCCGGCCTCTTTTTGCAGGCTGAAATCGCCGACGACCGACAGCGCCGGGACTTTGCAAATGCCCAACGAGTCGAGGATCGCGGAGACAATCGCCACGTGCCGGACGAGCACCCCTTTCCCCTCCGAGGAGTTGCGGTCGACGGCCTTCTCGGTGCCGAAGACCTCCCGCCCCTGCTCGGGAGTCCAGCGGAACTCCAGCGTGGTGTACACACTGGTGAAATCCGCGCCCCGGTTGGAGATGGCATAGCCCAGGGCGGTGCCCTGCGCCCCGCGCGGGTCGTAGCCGGGCAACTCCATGCCCTTGCTGTGATAGGCGTACTGCTCAGACCCGCGCCCGATGCGCTCCGCGGCCAGCCGGACGCCCTCCGCCAGCACGTCGCCTAATCCCTCGCGCTCAGCGATCTGGCGCATCAGGTGGGCCATCGCCCCGGCATCGCCCCATTCCAGGGCCAGCCCGCCGGTATCCTCGTCGGTCAGCAGGCCGCGCTGATAGAGGTCGATGGCGAAGGCGAGCACGCCGCCGGTCGAGATCACGTCGATCCCCAGGGTGTTCGCCAGGGCGTACAGGTATAAGACCGCCTCCGGGTCGTCGACGCCGATCTTGGGGCCGAAGGCCATCAGCGGCTCGATGTCCGGGCGCTCGCCGACCAGCCGGGCAAACCGCCCGTGGTCGATCCGAATCTCGGCCTTGCAGTGCACCGGGCAGCGGTGGCAGCTTTTCGCCTTGTGGACATACTTCTGAAGCTGGCTGCCGTCGATCTTCTCCGCCCCCTCGAACTGGACATCCTGGAAGTTGCGCGTGCCCAGGATGCCGATCTCGTTTGCCCAGTTCAGGTACGCCGAGTTGCTGTAGGTCGAATACATCTCGTAGCGCTCGGAGTTACGGATGGCGAGCGCGTACTGGCGGCTCAACTCGCGCACCTCGCCGCTGACCAATTCGCGCTCCGGGTGGTGCTCGATGACGATGGCCTTAAGCTTCTTCGACCCCATCACCGCGCCCAGCCCGGTGCGACCCGCCGCGTGCCCGTCGCCGGTGTTGATGCAAGCGTAGCGCACGACGTTCTCCCCGGCAACCCCGATCATCAACACTTTCAGGTCGGCGTCGGGGTGCAGCTCGCGCAGCCGTTCGGCAGTGGCACGCGTATCGAGGCCCCACAGGTCGCCCGCCTCCCGAAGCTCGACCCCGTCCAGGCCGATCCACAGGTACACCGGCCTATCGGCCCGACCCCGGATGCGCGCCGCCTGGAACCCGGCGGCGTGTAAAGCCGCGCCGAAGTGCCCGCCCACGTTCGAGCTGCCCAGCGCGTTCGTCATCGGGGAGCGCGCCCCGAAGTGCAGGCGCGAGGAGGCGGGGACGGCGGTGCCGGTCAGCAGCCCGCCGCTCAACACCAACACGTTATCCGGGCCCAACGGGTCGACGTCGGGGCCGATCAGCTCCTGCATCTGCCAGATGTTCAGACCGCGCCCGCCCAAATACTGGCGCGCCGCCACCTCGTCGAGGGCGCTGATCTGGTGCTGGCGGCTGGTGAGGTCAACCGTCAGGACGCTGCCCAGGATACTCATGTGGCCCCTCCTGACATAAGAAAAAGGGGAACCGAATCGCTAAAGGCGATACATCCCATCTTATTAGTCAGGATAAGGGACTCCAGGGACAGGAACAAGTGTCAGATGTCACCTTTACGATCTGACATCGGCGGAGCGGCGCTACGCCTGGCTGGCGAGCGCCCGCTCGACGACGGCGTCCAGCGCGCGGACCATATCGTCCGGCAGCGGCTCCGGCTGGTGCTCGGCCAGGATGGCGCGCGCCTGTTTGGCCGCCCGCTCGCGCAGGGTCAGGCCGCCCGCCGCCTGCCAGCCGTCGAAGTTCTGGCGGTCGAGCAGCTTCGGATACCAGTCCTCGCGGAAGTGCTCGCCGGTGTGGGGCGCGGCGAGGAACTGCCCATCGGGGCCGACCTCGTCGATCAAATCCAGGGCCAGCGTCTCGTCGCTGACCTCAAGCCCCTGCATGAAGCGCTTCACCCAGCCGATCAGCTCGTTGCAGATCACCAACTGCTCGAACGAGGCGGCCAGCCCCGATTCGAGATAACCCACGTCGTGGATCAGGTGCGCGCCGCTCAGTGTCTCGGTCAGCAGGGTGAAAGCCGCTTCGGCGGCGGCCTGCCCATCGGGCAGCTTCGAATCGCTCGCCCCGCCCAGGCCGAACATCGGCAGGTCGTAGCGGTGAGCCATCTCCATGAACATCACCCGATTCTCCGGGGCGGCGTAGGAGCCGACCAGCGAGCGCATGTCGATCATGTCGTTGGTGCCGCCGCTGACGATGATCGGCGCGCCCTCGCGCTTCAACTGGGAGAGCACCACCCCGACCAGCTCCCCGGCGTTCGCCAGGGCCAGCGCCCCGGCCAGCGTGACCGGGCCGTTCAAGCCGCGCAGCACGACCGGCACGTAGGTGAAGGGCAGGCCCTTGCCGGAGAGGAAGAGCAGCTTTTGCAGCGACTCCTCGTTGTGGCGCAGCGGGCCGGTGACGTTGACGTAGCAAGCGGTGGTCGGGCTGCGGCGCAGGGCCTCCGCCCCACCGGCCACGATCTCGGCCATCTCGACCGCGTCGACCGTGCCCTCGAAGGCGGTGGTGACGAAAATGCTGGGCTTGGCGCTGTTGAGGATAATCTCGCGCATCTGGTAGCGGTCGGCGACCTGCTGCTCGACATCCGAGGCGACGCAGACCGACATGATGAAGTCGATGTTGGGCAGCGCATCGCACAGGCGCACGCCGTCGGCCACGTCGGCCAGCAGGGCCGGTCGGCGCTCGCCGCTCTCCAGGTCGATGATGTTCAGGCAGTCCGAGCCGGGGCCGTAGTAGACGTTATAGCCCTCCAGCGACATCACCCGCCCCCCACCCCGCTCGCAGAGCATGACCTTCTTGGGGGCCAGCTTGAGCGCCCACTCGACCAGGTAAGCGGGAATACGCACTCGATTCCCATCCTCGACCGGTACGCCCGCCGCGCGCAGCAAATCGAGCGCCTCCGCTTCGTACAGGCGCGCGCCGGTGCGCTCTAATATCTCCAGGCTGGCGTTGTGAATCCGATCCAACTGATCGGCGGAGAGCTTCCTGAAGAAGGGGGCGTGGTAGCTGGCGTAGCTGGCTCGTACCATCGTGGTCGCTTTCTCTATAGTCTGGAATCAATCGTCGAGCATCGGGATTTTGAGGTGGTTCTCACGGGCGAAGTCAATCGCCGCCTGGTAGCCCGCGTCGACGTGCCGGATCACGCCCGTCCAGGGGTCGGCGGTCAGGACGCGCTCCAGGCGGGCCGCCGCTTCGGGCGTGCCGTCGGCAACGGTCACCTGCCCGGCGTGCAGGCTGTAACCGATGCCCACCCCGCCGCCGTGGTGGAACGACACCCAGGTCGCGCCGCCCACTGCGTTCAGGGCGAAGTTGAGCAGCGGCCAGTCGGCGATGGCATCCGAGCCGTCGAGCATGCCCTCCGTCTCGCGGTTGGGCGAGGCGACCGACCCGGCGTCGAGGTGGTCGCGTCCGATCACGATCGGCGCGCTGACCGCCCCGCTGGCGACCAGCTCGTTGAAGGCCAGCCCGGCCTTCATCCGCTCGCCGTAGCCCAGCCAGCAGATGCGCGAGGGCAACCCCTGGAACTGCACCTGCTCCTGGGCCATCTTGATCCAGCGAGTCAGGTGAGTCTGCTCCGGGAAGAGCGCCATGATCGTCTCGTCGGTGGTGTAGATGTCCTGCGGATCGCCGGAGAGCGCCACCCAGCGGAACGGCCCCTTGCCCTCGCAGAACAGCGGGCGCACGTAGGCCGGGACGAAGCCCGGATAGGAGAAGGCGTCCTCGACGCCCTGGTCGAAGGCGCGCTGGCGCAGGTTGTTGCCGTAGTCGAACACCACCGCGCCGCGCTTCTGCATCTCGACCATCGCCGCGCAGTGCTCGGCCATCGTGCGGTTGGATTCTTCCTGGTATTTCACCGGGTCGGATTCGCGCAAAGAGGCGGCCTCTTCGAGCGTGTAGCCGCTGGGGACGTACATCAGCGGGTCGTGGGCGCAGGTCTGGTCGGTGACCATGTCGGGGATCACGTCGCGGCGCAGCAATTCGGGCAGCATGTCGCCAGCGTTGCCGATCAGGCCAATCGAGGCTGGCTCGCCCCGCCCCTGGAACTCGGCTACCCGGTCTAACGCCTCGTCCAGGTCGGTGGCGACCACGTCCAGGTAGGCTGTCTCCAGGCGGCGCTGCGCCCGGTGGGGGTCGATCTCGACGATCAGGCCCACCCCCT
Organism: Chloroflexota bacterium; assembly: GCA_037388645.1. GTDB lineage: Bacteria > Chloroflexota > Anaerolineae > Aggregatilineales > UBA3940 > JARRJX01. The sequence continues at coordinate 1,191 of JARRJX010000060.1, read as the reverse complement.
CGTTCATCTTGATGGCAAGCGGCTGCGCGCCGCCCATCTCGCCCAGCCCGGCGGAAAGCACGAACTTACCTTTGAGCGAACTGCCCGCCCCATAGTGCTTCTCGGCGGCGGCGGCCAGCGTCTCGTAGGTGCCCTGCAAGATGCCCTGGGTGCCGATGTAAATCCACGACCCGGCGGTCATCTGGCCGTACATGATCAGCCCTTCCGCCTCCCAGCGGTCGAAGTTCTCCTGCGTGGCCCAGGCGGGCACGATGTTCGAGTTGGCGATGATCACGCGCGGCGCGTCGAGGTGGGTGCGCAGCACACCGACCGGCTTGCCGGACTGCACCAGCAGGGTCTCATCGTTCTCCAACTCGCGCAGCGCGCGGAGGATCGCGTCAAATGCGGGCCAACTTCGAGCCGCCCGGCCCCGCCCGCCATACACGATCAGGTGGTCGGGGTCACCGGCCACGTCCGGGTCGAGGTTGTTTTGCAGCATGCGGTAGGCGGCTTCCTGGAGCCAGCCCTTGCAATTTAACGTCGTGCCGCGCGGCGCGCGCACCACTCTCTTGCCGCTCTGAGCCATACTCACCCCCATCGCTACCGAATCAAACCAGGGAACGATCCAAGCATACAACGCAGGCGGGCGCGTTGTAAAGTGATCGATGGCATTTCGCCATTTGCGATGAAATGTCCGACGGATCGCGCGCTAGAGCCTCGCCAGCGCCTGATCCAGGTCGGCGATGATGTCCTCCGGGTTTTCCAGCCCGACCGAGAGGCGGATCAGCCCGTCGTCGATGCCCGCTGCGGCCCGCTCTTCCGGCGTCATGTGCTCGTGGGTGATGGTGGGCGGGTGCATGCAGATCGTCCGGCTGGTGCCGAAGGTCACGGCGTGCACGACCAGCTCCAGGCTGTCCATCACCAGCGCCGCGCCCGGCATGCCATCCGGCACGACGAAGGAGAGCAGCCCGCCGTGGCCGGTCATCTGGGCGCAGGCCAGATCATGCTGCGGGTGATCGGGCAGGCCGGAGTAGTTGACGTGGGCGACCTTGGGATGATCGGCGAGGTGCTCGGCCACCTGCTGGGCGTTGGCACTGTGGCGCGTCATGCGCAGGCTGAGCGTCTCCAGGAATTGCAGCGTCAGCCACGCCTCGAAGGGCTGCATCACCGCACCGACGAACTCCGCCGTGTTCCAGCGCACGTCCTCGACCA
>JARRJX010000059.1:0-8504 GCA_037388645.1 Chloroflexota bacterium | reverse complement strand
CCTGCCGCAGTTGAAGAAACTGTATCGCGACCATATCGCTGCCTTGCAGGGGCCAACTGTCCAAGAGCGCATCGCTGAGCTAGAAGCTCGCATAGAACGACTCAAGGAGGAGGAAGCAGCGCTTGCCCGGCTGTATGCCAGGGGCAAGCTGACCGACAAGAACTACGATTCGCTCTACTATGAATGGCAGAGTAAGGTATTCGAAACCCACCGCGAGATCAGTCGGCTCGAATCAGATGCAAAGGAGATGATCAACGATCTGGATCACGCTTTGTTCCTGCTGACACTGGCCCCAATGGTATTCGAGCGCCTGGCGAACCGGAGCAAGCGCAGTCTGTTGCAAATTCTATTCAAGCGTATTATCATCGACACTCAGGGTAAGATCAGCCGGAAGCGAGGCTGGTTCGATGGCATCATGCTCCAGGCAGGGTATTGATCAGCAGATCCCCGGTAAACCAGAACACTCGGTGGGGGAGGATGAGATTGTGGCCTTACCGGTGCTTGGTGGCCTGAGTCACGGCTTCCATCGCGCTGCCGACGAGCCGCGAACTAGCATCGAACAGACAGGTATCCACTCTGGATGGCTACCTCCAAGCTATCTGGACACTATTGTCTGGGATTAAATAACTGCCAAAATCCTGCAATTGGAGGCAGAACCTTTGTTATTGGAGAGGTTTTCAGAGCACCTTTATCTCTCGTAGTCTTAAAAAACTAATCCACGCACAAGAAACATACCCCCAGTTCGAGTTTCAGATGTGCGGTCGCCCGGCAATGCAGTATGCTTGCCGGGTTTTACGATCGTCCTGAAGTCTGGAAGGTAGAGATGAATGTTCTTTCGCGTGATGCTGTTTGTCTGGACCTTTGTGCTGGACGTGGCGGCGGTCAGCGGTATGGCGGACGAGGAGAAGGATTTGGAGATCTTACTGCTCCGGCAGCAGCTGCGCCTGCTGTACAATGGTCACATGGATGACCACTACGACAACGAATTCGTATTCGAGCCGAACCCCTTAGAGGACATCGAGGCGATGTCACTACCCCTTGACCGCCTATTTGTCATGGTGCGTGACCGGCTGGGGCTGCTGCAAAAGGACATGGCCGACCTGATGGGGATCACCCGGTCGACACTCTCCGATATTGAGAATGGCAAAACCCCCAACCCCAACGCCGAGACCTTGCGCGCTTTACAGCAGGCGGTCGCCCAGGCGGGCGCGTCTATCTCAGATGGTGCTATCGCCAGGGCCAAGCGACTGAGCAAGTTGCCTTTTCGCGGGGAGCGCGATCCATTCTTCATTGACTTTGAGACGTGGTACGTCACTCTGAGCGACCCGGATAAGCGCCAGGTGCGGATTTACCTGGACAGTCTGCGGAACCTGATCGAGCACTTCTCAGGCCGGACAATCAGGTAGACAACAACCCTTGACCAGCGCGGCTTGGGGGATTCCCGAACCAATCCAGGCAATTCGACGTAAAACCATACAAAATCCGACAAAGACCCGACCTTGTTGGATGTTTTCGGTTCTGTAACATACGAGTAGCCTTTTTCCGCTGTGCCGAGACTCAATCCAGACGCTGCTGGGTGTTGGATATGCCAGTTCCCGTTGAGTATAGCTTTCGCCGCTACCTGGCGGCTAAAAAGAGCGTCGACGACCGCGCCCTGAACCGGGGGGTCTGGGATACCCTGCGGCGGATGCTGGTGGAATCCGGCGGTTCCTCCCCGCTGCGAGTTCTGGAGGTCGGGGCCGGGATCGGCACGATGATCGAGCGGATGTTGGCCTGGAATCTGCTGCCCGGCGACGCACTGATCACCGCCGTCGACGTTGACCCGGACCTCATTTCCGAGGCGCGTGAGCGCCTTCCCCAGTGGGGAGCGGAGGCCGGGTTTGAGGTCTCTCCCGGCCTGGAAGAGACGATTATCTTGCGCGAGCCCGCGCGGCAGGTGACGATCTGGTTGGAGGCGGCGGACATCCGGCAGTTCGTCAGGCGTGAGGGGCAGCAGCGGCGGTGGGATTTGCTGCTCGCCCATGCGTTCCTCGATCTGGTGGATGTCCCAAAAGCCTTGCCCGCTCTGCTCGCGCTGCTCCACCCAGGCGGCCATTTCGCCTTCACCATCACCTACGACGGCCTGACCATCCTGGAGCCGGCCATCGATCCGGCCATCGACGCGCAGGTCATGGCGCTGTATGATCGCACGATGGACGAGCGGCAGGTCGACAGCCAGCCCTCCGGTGACAGCCAGGCAGGCCGCCATTTGTATGGGAACCTGCGCCGTACCAGGGCTGAGGTGTTGGCCGCCGGGGCCTCCGATTGGGTGGTCTTCCCTGGGCCGGGGGGCTACCCGGCGGACGAAGCCTATTTTTTGCACTATATCGTCCACACGATACACAACGCGCTGCGCGGCCACCCCGATCTGGACGCCGCACGCTTTGCCGGTTGGATCGCGGAGCGGCACGCGCAGGTCGAGCGGGAGGAGTTGGTGTACATCGCCCACCAGGTAGACATCCTGGGACGTGTGCCACCCAGCTAGAGCGTGTTAGGCACTTTTTAGAGCTTGAGCTTCCTATTCTCCCTTCTCCCAAGCCTGCCAAGCTGGCCGGAGAAGGGCGAGTCGACCGAAGGTCGCCGGGATGAGGGCCTTACAGCAGCAGTCTTGTGCCTGATGTTTCAAACATAGTTCATAACAGGTGCTAGTGCAGTGTTAGGTTGATAAGTGCACATTAAGAACCGGAGACAATCGCTTGAGCTTAATGCGGGCGTCATCCGTGGTGAAGCGCCAATCAATGCGAACCTGTGCGTGGTTACGAGCGTGTTCCCAGGCCGCGACTTCGCGCTGCACGGTGGCGAGGTCGGGCAGGCGGCGGTTCAAGCACTGCCGCCGGAGAACGGATAGTTCACACTCGGCAATGTTGAGCCAACTGGCATGTTCGGGTGTGTAGTGCCATTCCAGCCTCTCCGCGATGCGGCGTGCTTCGATGGGCGGGAAGCACTCGTACAGACAAGCCGGGTGGTGGATATTCAGGTTGTCGGCCACCAATACGATGCGCGCGGCATCGGGATAGACCCTATCAACCAGGTCACGCAGCACATAAGCGCAATCGAGTTTGGTACGGCGCTCACGAACCCAGACCCGTCGAAAGCCCGTCAGCGGTTCAATGGCAAGAAACAAGCTGGCCTTGCCATCGCGCTGGTACTCGTAATCCTGACGAGGGGGCTGACCCGGTTCCAGCGGCAGCTCGCCTCGCGGTGTGCTGCGCAGCACTTTCTGGATTTCATCCAGGCAGACCTGCGGGCGCTTCGGGTCATAGGGCCGCTGGTAGACGGAGAGCACATCTTCCATCTTGGCAACGAAGCGAGCCGAAGGCTTGGGAATGCACCAGGCTTTCACCCGCCAGGGCTTGAGTTCGTTTTTTTCAACACCTCGCCCACCGCGACATGGCTGATGGACTCGACCAGTTCCAGTTCCACCAGCCGATCCGCCAACAGGCGCAGGGTCCACCGGGCCTGACCTTCCGGCGGGTCACTACACACCAGCGCAATCAGATGGGCTTCGACTTCGCCGGTGATTTTCGGTTTCGCGCCCGGTCGTGGCTTGTCATAGAGCGCTTCTGGCAAGCCACCAGATAAATAGCGGTTCTTGACGTTGCATACCGTCCCTGGACTGCACATCACTGCCTTCGCGACCTCGCCGGTACCCAGGGGTTGTTCCTGGTTACGGTCACTTAACAGCAGGATGCGCACCCGCCGCTGTACGCGGGCGGAACTTTCGCCTTTGCGAATCAATCGTTCCAGTTCTTGTCGTTCGTGCTCGCTTAGTTTGATGGTTAGTCTTTGGCTCATAGCGCAGGATTTTACACACTCTCAGTCCTTTTGCAAAATCCTGCTTAACACAGCACTAGAGGCTGATCGCTGAAAGCTGAAATGCTGACAGGCTGAAATGCTATTTAGGAGGAGAGGGAGATGAGGTTATATTTTTTCCGCCACGCCGAAGCCGAGCCGGGCCTGAGCAACGACTTCGAGCGCAGGCTGACCCGGCGGGGCTCCCGGCGAACCGAGACCGCCGCCCAGGTGCTGCTCGCCCTGGGGATCAGCCCCGCCCACATCTACACCAGCCCGCGCATCCGCGCCCGGCAGACCGCCGAGATTCTCGCCGACGCCCTTGACATGGATGTCGAGCTGGAGGACGGCCTCGACTTTGGCTTTAACCTGGACGTAGTCGAGCGCCTGGCTGAGGGCATCGACGAGGGGGGCGAGGTGATGTTTGTTGGGCACGAGCCGAGCATGAGCGATGTGGTCAGCGACCTGATCGGCGGGGAGGTGGTCATGAAAAAAGGCGGGATGGCCCGCGTGGACGTGACCTTCTTCGCCTCGCCTCTCGAAGGCGAGCTGGTGTGGCTGATCGCGCCCAGGGTATTCGATGTGCTGGGCAGCGGCTGACGCCAGTAGCCAGGCGGCTCTATGCTCCCCACCAATCCAAAAACCAACCCCGTCTTCCAACGGCTGACCCGCCACCCGAACGCGCCGCTCACCTTGCAAGAGACAGCGTTGTTGGCAGGGGGATTAGGGTTCTTGGTGCTGACCATCAGGCTCAGTAAGATGTCTGTGAGTTTGTTGTTGACTCCATGGTATTTCGAAATTGCGGCGTGGTTACTTTACCCATTTGCCCCGCTGATTGGCGCGACAATGGCAGCATCTATCACCGGGCGGGATGCGAGCACTGATCTTCACCAGCTGATGCGGCAGACGCCAGTCGCAAGGACAGATATAGTTTGGGGATATATCTTTACTACGTTCTACCGATTGCGAGCATTGCTGGCGCTAATGGTTGCGCTGTTACCCGCATTGCTCTTTGGTGGTGTGTTGGGCATACCGTACATATTTCCGCATCCGGGCATTCGCCTTGTTCTGGCTATAGGTTTGTGGGGGGCAATTCTCTTTGGTGTGGTCGTCGGCGTCTCAGAGGGGCTTCTACATAAAAAAGTGTTCCCAGGCGTGGTAGCTGCGCCGTTCGGCGTGACTGTGATCCTGGTACCGCTTGCTTTCACCGGTAGATCGTTATTTTATCTTCTTTCGGAGTTTCCGATGGCTGGTGCTACGCTTGGGTTCGTAGTGATCATGTCTATTTTGATCGTTTGGTCCCCCTATCTGCTATCCCTCTTGTTCTTCCGGCTGGCTTCCCGCTGGGCATGAATGCGAAGTGGCTTCCCCGAATAAAAAGGCGAGGAGCCTCACTCAGGTGAGGCTCCTTCGGTTTCCTGGTATACTGGCAGGTGTTCGCTACAGCAGTATGATGATGTTGCTGAACACGTTGCCGATAGTCGGCCCGAGAATAGTCAACACGACGATGACGATAACGGCTACCAGGACGAGGATCAGCGCGTACTCTACGAGGCCCTGACCCTCTTCACGACGATTAAATAACATTTCCTATACTCCTTATTCGCGAATAAAAATACGTCCCAATTACCCACAGTATAGCCGACGCTGAGGTCAAAGTAAACAATCATAACAGGCTTGTTATATGACTGTCACGGGGCTGTTATATCAGTTGGAATTTTTATACAATGAGATTGGCTGAGTTCGCTGGTGCAGTGTGTTCTGTATAAGTGTTGACGCGGGATGACGTATGACAATGGGCCAACTGCCAGTTGAGTCGCTTACTTTGAGCGAAGAAACGCGAGCCTCGCTGCCCGGTTCATTCATTGCCCTGCCCCTGGGAGTCACGCATTACCAGCTCGGCGGGCCGCCGTCCGGCAGGCCGGTGGTGCTCGTACATGGCTTCTCCGTCCCGATGTATTTGTGGGATCCCACTTTTGAGGCACTGGTTGGGGCCGGGTTCCGCGTGTTGCGTTATGATTTGTTTGGCCGGGGCGGCTCAGACCGCCCGCCGCTGAAGAATAACGTCGATTTGTTCGACCGCCAGCTTGAGACGCTGCTCGATGGGCTGGCGATTGCCTCACCCGTTTCCCTGGTCGGCGCGTCGATGGGGGCCATCATTGCCGCGTCCTTTGCCGACCGCCACCCGGAGCGGGTGGACAGGCTGGCCTTGATCGACCCGGCGGGTTTTCCCTTAAACTGGGGGCTGCCCTTCCGGCTGATGGCGCTGCCCGTGGTGGGTGAGCTGATGATGCCGCTGTTTGGCGCTCGGATGCTGGCCTCCGGCCTGCCGGGTGACCTGTTCTGGCCGGAGGGCTATCCGCAGTACGTCGACCAGTTCTATCCCCAGTTGGCCTACCGGGGATTCCGGCGCTCGATCCTGTCGACGTTGCGCTGCATGCCCCTGGACGATCACGAGGCAGTTTACCGGCGGGTGGGGGCGCTGGACCGACCGAACCTGTTGGTCTGGGGCGAGCATGATGGCACAGTTCCATTCGAATACCACCGGGCAGCCTTGCGAGCCATGCCCCAGGCTGAGTTCCACGCCGTTCGCGAGGCCGGGCACATTCCCCATTACGAGCGCCCGGAGGTGGTCGGCCCGCTGCTGGTCAGGTTCTTGCGGGGCTGATGCCTGTAGGCTTGTGATGATGTAAGGAGAGGGAAGCAGGATGTTTCCTCGATACGCTCGATCAAAATCCAGGCGTAGTTGGTTGAGGGTGGCCGCCGTTCTGAGCGGCTTGTTGCTGTTGGTTTTGCCAACCCTGGCCTCTCCGGCCCTGGCCCAGGAAGCGCCCCCGGTCATCGGCGGCGTCGATCCGCCGGAGGCGGCCTGCGGCGGGGAGCTGGAGTTGGTCGTCTTCGGGCGCAACTTCACCGAGAGCACCCAGGTTGAGTTTGGCGTCGACGGCGTCCAGGTGAATTACGTCGAGTTCCTCAGCCCGCAGGAGTTGCAGGTTGGTCTGTTCATCGGCGAGGATGCCCCGGCGGGAAGCTGGCCCGTCGTCGTCCACGATCCGCAGACCGGCCTCGAAGACTCCCGCGAGAGGGCGTTCACCATCGTCTGTGAAGGACAGAGCCAGCCAGAGCCAACTGAGGCGGTGCAGCCCGGCGAGGCCGTCCCCGGCGACCAGCCCAACCCCGATCTCCGCGAGCCTGAATCGGGCGGAGCGCGCCGCTTCCGCTGGCCGCTGCTGCTGGTCGGCGGGATGGGGGCGCTGCTGGCCGGGGCGCTGGTCGCGCTCGTGATGAGCGTGGTGCTCAGGCCGTCCGCCCAGAAGCAGCGCAGCCACTGGGAGAAGCAGGCCCAGGACGGCGATCCTCAGCAGCCCTGCCAGGTGCAGAGCCGCTACTGCCAGCGCGAGGTCGAGATCACCCTACAGCGCAGCCGCATCACCGAGTTGAACCTGATGGCAAGCCCGTTGGAGGGCGATTTCAGCAACCGGGAGCGGCGGGTGCGCGGCGAGGCGGCAGGCTCGCTCGATTCCATCGTCCACGCCTACAAGCGCGGGTCGTCCGAGGCCGATCTCCGGCCCAGGGTCGAGGAGCTGGGCAAGAACATCGCCAGGGAGGTCGTCGCCTGGCTGGGCGGGGTCGATCCGGCCCAGCGCGTGGCGGTCAGCGCCCACCGGGAGGGGATCGAGACGACCGTCACCTTCACCCTCTATCGCTGTGTGCAGAAGGGGCCGCAGACCGTCTGGGAAGAGGAGGATCAATGGGAGGCTTCCTACCAGCAGGCGCGCGACGATCTGGTCGGCAGCCTGATCCTGGAGCATCCCGGCCAGGCCGGGCTGGAAGCGCCGCTGGCGGTTGACCTCGCCCGCCTCTTGATGCGTTTTGTCACTCAGGCCGAATAGGCCGGAAAGGGAATCTCATGGCACAACAGCCCGATTCGACGACGATCGTCGTCATACGCTGGCTTGCCCGGATCGTTGGGGCGCTGATGGTCGTTCTGGTCGTCGTGTTTTTTGTCGGCGAATCGCTCGGCGGTGGTGGATCGTTGTCGCCTGCGCGGCTCACCCCGGTGGAATGGTTCGAAGTGGCCGCCCTGCTGGTCATGTCGGTGGGGGCGCTGCTGGCCTGGCGCTGGGAGGCCCTCGGCGGCGCGCTTAGCCTTGGCGGTGGGCTGGCCTTCAACATCGTCGAGTCGCTGAGCAAGGGCTGGGTCGAGCCGGTCTGGTTCGCCGTCGTGTTTGCGGTGGTAGGTATGATGTTTCTCGTGTGCAGCTATTCGTCTGCGGCGTCGATTCGAAGGCAGGCCTGAAGCGATTCGCAATTAGTAACATGCGTTTCATAGCGTGATACACCCGAATTGGGGTTGAGGGTGGCGTCAAGTATGCTATCATCGGGCGTGAAGCCCATGTGATGTTATACCGTAATCGTTAGAAAGGTGTGACTATGGCCGACGAGAATTTTGGCCGTTACCAGATCAAAGGACAGCTTGGGCGCGGCGGTGTGGCGACCGTCTACTACGCCTACGATCCGCGCTTCCAGCGTGACGTGGTGATCAAAGTGCTGCCCCGCGAGTTGATGGCCGATGAGACCTTCCGCGCGCGTTTCATGCAGGAAGCCCAGGTTTCCACCAGTCTTGACCACCCGGCCTTCGTCCCGGTGTATGACGTGGGCGAGGAGAACGG
>JARRJX010000058.1:0-10930 GCA_037388645.1 Chloroflexota bacterium | reverse complement strand
GAGCAGGGCTACGACTGGCTGCGCGAGCGTGAGAACGGCAGCGGCAGCAAGTAGCGTCAAACCCGCACGGCGGCACGACCCTATCGTAAATTGAGAGAGCGTCAAGGGGAGCGATCAGATTATGAGTGACGAAGCCAAGGAACTTCAAGGGCTAAAGTCAGACTACGCAGGCAAATACGGCTTTCACGTGCCGGAGAATTACGTCTTCAAAGCGCACAAGGGCCTGAGCCGCGAAGTGGTCGAGGAGATCTCCTGGATGAAAGGGGAGCCGGAGTGGATGCGCGATTTCCGCCTGAAGTCGCTGGACCACTTCCTTAAGCGCCCGATGCCCAACTGGGGGGCTGACCTGAGCGGCATCAACTTTGACGACATCTACTACTTCGTCCGGGCCACCGACGAGGACGTGGCCGACTGGGACATGGTGCCCGACGAGATCAAGCAGACCTTTGACAAGCTGGGCATCCCGGAGGCCGAGCGTAAGTTCCTGGCTGGGGCGGGCGCGCAGTATGAATCCGAGGTCGTATACCACAAGATACGCGAAGACCTGTCCCGCCAGGGCGTGATCTTCCTCAGCATGGACGATGGCCTGAAGGAGCACCCCGACCTGGTCAAGGAATACATCGGTACGATCATCCCGTACAACGACAACAAGTTCGCTGCGTTGAACTCGGCGGTGTGGTCGGGCGGGTCGTTCATCTACGTCCCGCCGGGCGTGCACGTCGAGATGCCCCTCCAGGCGTATTTCCGCATCAACACCCAGAACATGGGCCAGTTCGAGCGGACGCTGATCATCGTCGATGAGGGCGCGTTCGTCCATTATGTTGAAGGCTGTACCGCGCCCATCTATTCCAGCGACAGCCTGCATAGCGCGGTGGTCGAGATCATCGTCAAGAAGGGCGCGCGCTGCCGCTATTCCACCATCCAGAACTGGTCGAACAACGTCTACAACCTGGTGACCAAGCGCGCCGTCGCCTACCGCGACGCGACGATGGAATGGGTGGACGGCAACTTAGGCTCGAAGGTCACCATGAAGTACCCCGCCGTCTATCTGATGGAGCCGGGTGCCCACGGCGAGGTGCTGAGCATTGCCTTCGCCGGGAAGGGCCAGGTTCAGGACGCGGGTGGCAAGGTGGTGCATGGTGCGCCTCACACGACCAGCAAGATCACCAGCAAGTCGATCAGCAAAGACGGCGGCCAGGCCAGCTATCGCGGCCTGCTCAAGGTCTACGAGGGTGCGCATGGCTCCCGCAGCAACGTGGTGTGCGACGCCCTGCTGCTCGACGAAAAGAGCCGCTCCGACACCTACCCCTACATCGAGATCGACGAGCAGGATGTGACCGTCGGCCACGAGGCGTCGGTCAGCAAGGTGGGCGAAGACCAGCTCTTCTACCTGATGAGCCGCGGCCTGAGCGAGGAGCAGGCCAACGCGATGGTCGTCAACGGCTTCATCGAGCCGCTGGTCAAAGAGCTGCCTATGGAATACGCGCTGGAGTTGAACCGTCTGATCCAGCTTCAGATGGAAGGCTCCATCGGCTGATTGGTTCCGGCAGCCCATCGTGTGACACAATCCGGGGGCGTGAACATCACGCCCCCACAACCATCCCATACCTGAAGATGTCCCTACTTGGAGGTTAGACTGTTGGCAAGACGAAGTGCCATTGTGAAAGAAGCCGTTATCCCCCTGACCCAGGATGACGTGGTCATCCTCTCCGACCGCCTGGACGACCCCGCCTGGCTGCGCGAGCAGCGTCTGGCGGCCTGGGCGCAGGCCGAGGCCATGCCGATGCCCACCACGAGCGACGAGCCTTGGCGGCGCACCGACATCCGCATGCTGGATTGGGAGGAGGCGGTGCATCTCGCCGACCCCGGCAGCGTGTCGCTCGACGATGTCCCGACCGAGCTGTACAGCCCGCTGATCGGCGACGAGCAGGGCGGTCTGCTCGTATTTGTCAATGGCCGCCTGGTGCACGGCGAGATTGCCGATCAGGTCGCCAGACAGGGCGTGATCTTCGCCGACCTGAGCAGCGCCGCCCGCGATCATCCCGACCTGGTCCGCCGTTTCCTGATGGCCCACGCCGTCCAGGTCGACGAGGGCAAGTTCGCCGCCCTCCAGGGCGCGCTCTGGACGCACGGCGTCTTTCTATACGTGCCGCGTAACGTGCATGTCGAGCTGCCCATGCACAGCGTCGAGTACGCCCCCGACAACCAGACCACGGCGATGCACATTCTGGTCGTCCTCGAAGAAGGGGCCAGCGCCACCTATTTACACGAGTGCGCCTCCCCCAACCTCGACGGCCAGATCGTCCGCTTCGGCGCGACCGAGCTGCTCGTCGGCGACAACGCCAATCTGCGCTACGTCGCCCTCCAGAACTGGGGCGAGAACGTCTATTATTTCAGCCACCAGCGCGGGCGCGTGGCGCACAGCGGGCAGCTTGACTGGGTCGTCGGCGAGATGGGCGGACGGCTGGGCAAGGTGTTCCAGACCCTCGACCTAGACGGCAATGGCTCCTGGGGGCGGATGTCCGGCCTGTACTTCACCGACAAGCGCCAGCACATCGACCTCGACACCCAGCAGAACCACCACGCGCTGAACACCACCAGCGACCTGCTCTTCAAAGGCGCGCTCAAAGGCCACAGCCGTTCGGTGTGGCAGGGCATGATCGCGGTCGATCCTGGCGCTCAGAAGACCGACGGCTTCCAGGCCAACCGCAACCTGCTCCTGGAGAACACCGCCCGCGCGGACAGCATCCCAGGGCTGGAGATCATGGCCGACGACGTCCGCTGCACGCACGCCTCGACCGTCGGGCACGTCGATGCCACCGAGATTTTCTACCTGATGAGCCGTGGCATCCCGCGTGACGAGGCGACCCGGCTGATCGTGCACGGCTTCTTCGACCCCGTCATGCAGCGCATCCCCTTCCAGGAAGTGCAGGATCGCCTGTGGGACTCCATCGAAGATAAGCTCAACGGGGCCTGACCGGGCCTGCTTGCCACAGGTTGACCTGACAGCAATTCCGAGGCCCGGCAGCGCGCGGTAGCAGCCGGGTCTCATCTATCTCAAGGGGTGAGGACGCATCGTGGATCGCCAATCGGCAATTGATACGATTCTTGACCATTACGAGCACCCTCGCAATTACGGCGCGCTCGACGACCCGACCTTTGTCGGCGAAGGTGTCAACCCCGGCTGCGGCGACCGGGTGCGGCTGTATGTCCGGCTCGATGCCGCCGGAAGGGTCGAGGCGGTCCGCTTTGAGGGCGAGGGCTGCACGATCAGCCAGGCCGCTGCCTCGCTGCTTACCGGCCAGGTGTTGGGCCGATCACTTGACGACGTGCTCGAAATGGATGAAACTTCACTGGCTGCGGCGCTTGGCCCGGAGGTAGTCAGCTCCCGGCTGCCCTGCGTCGCGCTTGGCTTGCGGGTGCTGCAAGAGGCCGGGCATGCCTACCGGGACTAGCCTGCGCGCACCCTGGATTCTTACCAGACAAGGACAGGGGCCGGTGAATAGCGTTCGAGAGTCGGCCAGCGACCGCCGTATGGCCTGGGCCTGGGTCATCGCGCTGCTGGTGCTCAGCCTGATTTTCATGGAGCGTGTGCTGTTCCCCCCACCGGGTGAGGGGGTGGTTGGGCATGACGTGCGCGGCCTGTTTTATCCCTGGTGGCTGGCCGCCCGGCAGGCGATCTTTTCTGGTAGATTCCCGCTGTGGCAGACCTACCAGTTCTCCGGCTACCCTTTTTTCGCCAATCCCCAGGTCGCGCTGTTCTACCCGCCCACCTGGCTGGCGATCCTGCTGCCCCCCCACATCGGCATTAGCTGGTACGTCGCCTTTCACATCTGGCTGATGGGCGTCGGCATGCTGCTGTTTGTCCGGTCGCTGGGTGGGAGCTGGTTGGGCGCGGGGCTGGCCGCGCTGACCTTCAGCTTCGGCGGTTTTGTCGCCGCCAGGGTCTCCGCCGGGCACATCGGCCTGCTGGCGACCCACGCCTGGATTCCTTGGCTGCTGATCGCCACCCAATGGGCCATCCGCCGCGACGACCTCTGGCCCGCGATTCTGACCGGCCTGGTCTTTGGGCTGGCAGTGCTGGCCGGTCACGTCTCCTCGCTGCTCTACGTCGGCCTGATCTGGCTCGCCTTTGACTTCTATCTCGCCCTGACCGTAGGCCGCTGGCTCCACATCGCCCGCCAGGCGGTGGTCGCCGGGCTGGTCGGCCTGGCGTTAGGGGCCGCCCAGTTGCTGCCTTTTATCCAGTTTGCCGAGCTGTCTTCGCGGGCGGGTGAGACCGCCGCCGAGTACGGGTTGTGGTCACTCCCCCCCGTCCACCTGATCACCTTCTTCCTGCCCGGTTATTTTGGCGACCCCACCGTCGGCTATTGGAGCGTGGACAACTTCGGCGAGCTGACCTATTACGTGGGGATGCTGCCTCTGCTGGGGATCGTCCTTGCCTTGCGCAGGCCCACCCGCCTGACCTGGCTGTATTTGTCCCTGATGGTCTTCGGCCTGCTCATGGCGCTGGGCACCTACGGGTTTCTCTACCCGGTGTTATATGACCTGCTGCCCCCCTTCCGGCTCTCGCGCGCGCCGGGCCGGGCGGCCTTCCTGTTTGTTTTTGCCGCCTGCGGCCTGCTGGGCGATACGATCACCCACTGGCAGCGCTCCGCTTCCCTTGATGAGCGCCGCGCCGACCTGCGCCGCTTGCTGCGCCCCACCCTGATCGTCGCCGCCCTGCTGGGCGTGGCCGGGCTGGCCGCCACCGGCGCGGCCTTCGCCGCCCTCCACCCCAGCGAGACCGCCGGACGCCTGTGGCATCAGGCGGGCGGCTGGATGTGGGCGTTGGTCGCCTTTCTGGCCGCCGGGGGGCTGCTCTGGTCCTATCTGGCCGCCGATCCGGCGGCTGGCAGGCAGCGAGAGATGTTAGGGATCGGGCTCGCCGGGCTGGTCGTCGCCGATCTGTGGGTGTTTGGCTTCAAGCTGGTAGATCTCCAATCGCTCGCCCCCGCCCCGGTCTGGGCCGAGGCCAGGGCCTTCGTCGGGGAGACCGATCAGCGGGTGCTGCCCTGGGGCGTCGGCCCGTTTTACACGCACAATGATGGGACGCTGATCGGGCTGCACAGCGTGTTCGGTTACAACACGCTCCAGGTCGCCGCCCCCCAGACTCTCTACGAGTACGTCCCCGACCCGCGCAACGCCGCCTACGACATCCTGGCGGCCTCTTACGTGCTCACCTCTGACGAGATCGCCTCCCAGTTCACCGAGGGCGACGATATCCTGCAATTGGTGAAGCAGGACGGCTCGGCCTGGCTGTACCGCCGGGCGAATGCGCTGCCCATCATCCGGCTGGTTTATCAGGTGGAAGTCGTCGAGGACAGCATGGCGGCGGTCGAGCGTGTCCACCAGCCGGAGTTCGACCCGGCGGCGGTGGCGATTTTGGATCAGCCGCCCCCCTGCGACCTCGCCCCACCGGATTCGCCTGGGACGGCCACCGTGCTCGACGAGTGGCCCGGCTACTGGCTGATCGAGACCGAGAGCAGCGCCCCGGCCCTGCTGGTGCTGTCCGAGACGGCCTATCCCGGCTGGCAGGTGCGGGTCGATGGGGAGCCTGCCGCGTCGCTGACGGCCTACACCGCGATCCGCGCGGTGTGCGTGCCTGCTGGCTCGCATCAGGTCGAGTGGCGTTTCAACCCGCCGATCTTCAAAGTGGGGGCTGCCATCAGCGCGCTTGCCCTGGGGCTGGTTGCCGCTGCCGGTGGGATAGTCTTTTGGAAGGATAAAGCGGCCACGCCGCGTTCAGATATGGCCCAGGAGGCCGACACAAATGAATCGGGATCATGACTTTAAGACGCCGCTGGACGTGGCAGCCCTCCGGGAGGACTTCCCGGTGCTCGATCAGGAGGTGCGCCCCGGCGTGCCGCTGGTCTATCTGGATAACGCTGCCACCTCTCAGAAGCCGTACGTTGTCATCGACGCCATGAACGACTTCTATACGCGCTACAACGCGAACGTCCATCGTGGCATCCACAAGCTCAGCGAAGAGGCTACCGATGCCTACGAGGACGCGCGCAAGCGCATCGCCCGCTTCGTCAACGCCGCCTCTCACCGTGAGATCATCTACACCCGCAACACCACCGAGAGCATCAACCTCGTTGCCTGGACCTGGGGCCGGACCAATCTTGGCCCTGGCGATGTCGTGCTCTCGACCGAGATGGAGCACCACTCGAACATCGTGCCCTGGCAGATGATCGCCGAGCAGGTCGGCTGCGAGGTGCGCTATGTCCCGGCGCGTGAGGATGGCGAGTTTGACTGGGAGGCATTCGAGGGCCTGCTCGACGAGCGCGTCAAGCTGGTGACGGTCACCCACATGTCGAACGTGCTGGGCACGATCCTGCCCGTCCGGCGGTTGGCCGACGCCGCCCACGCGGTCGGCGCTTTGTTCCTGGTCGATGGTGCCCAGAGCGCGCCCCATCTGCCGGTCGACGTGCAGGCGATGGATGCGGACTTCTTCGCCTTCTCGGCGCACAAGATGCTGGGGCCGACCGGGATCGGCGTGCTCTACGGCAGGCGCGAGCTGCTTGAGGCGATGCCCCCCTTCATGGGCGGCGGCGACATGATCAAGCGGGTCGAGCTGGCCGCCTCCCAGTGGAACGACCTGCCCTGGAAGTTCGAGGCGGGCACGCCCGCCATCGCCGAGGCGATCGGCTTCGGCGCGGCGGTCGACTACCTGGAGAAGATCGGGATGGAGAACGTCCACGCCCACGAGGTGGCGATCACCGGTTACGCCCTGGAGCGCCTCGCCGAGGTGCCCGGCGTGCGGGTGCTCGGCCCTGCCGATCCGACCCACAAGGGCGGCGTGGCCGCGATGGTGATGGATGATGTCCACCCCCACGACATCGCCCAGATTCTCGATCACCACGGCATTGCTATCCGGGCCGGTCATCACTGTGCCATGCCGCTCCACCAAAGCTATAATGTGGTGGCCTCGGCGCGCGCCAGCTTCTATTTGTATAATACGTTTGAGGAGGTTGATCGGCTGGTCGAGGGGCTGTATGCGGTGAAGGAGACCCTCACTTTCTGATCGCTCCACAGCCACCTGGCAAACCAATCAGGAGAACGACACTACTATGGATGACATGTATCGCGAGATGATCCTCGATCACTATCGCAATCCGCGCAAGAAGGGGTTGCTTAGCCCGGCGGATATCGACTACGAGGAAGACAATCCGGTGTGCGGCGATCACATCCACCTCACCGTCCAGTTTGACGAGAACGACGTGGTGACTGATGTGGGCTGGGACGGCGAGGGCTGCGCGATCAGTCAGGCGTCGGCCTCGCTGCTCTACGAATCGCTGATCGGCATGAGCAAGGAAGAGATTCGTCACCTGGATAAAGAGTACATTCTGGACATGCTGGGCATCGAGCTTGGCCCGGTGCGCCTGAAGTGCGCGCTGCTCTCCCTCAAGGTGCTCAAGGCGGGCGCTTACTGACCGCCTGGCCCGGTGAAGAAGACGACTAACCAAGTCCATCACACTAGGAGACCATACGTATAATGGCGAATTTTGTGCCAGTTGCCAGGAAGGATGAGATTCCCCCTGGAGAACGTAAGCTGTTTGAGATCGACGGGACGTTTGTGGCCGTCTTTAATGTGGACGGCACTTATTACGCGATAGAAGATGTCTGCACGCACGACGACGGCCCCCTGGCGGAGGGCGACCTGGATGGCTTTGAGATCGAGTGCCCCCGCCACGGCGCGCGCTTCGACATTCGTGACGGCAGGGTGCTCAGCTTCCCGGCCATCACCCCCGTGCCGTCATACCCGGTCCAGGTCGAGGGAGACGAGGTGCTGGTCGACCTCGGCTGAGGCCCACCCACACCTGTTGACACATTCCCATCATCCGCTGTCAGAGGCAGCCTGCCATGCAGCAAGAGGATCCGCTCGATTCCACCGGCGATGCCTTTGATTTCGTCGTGATTGGCTCCGGGTTTGGCGGGAGCATCTCGGCCATGCGGCTGGCCCAGAAGGGCTACCGCGTGCTGATCCTGGAGCGCGGCAGGCGCTTCGCCGACGAGGACTTCCCTCGCACTAACTGGAACGTCTCGAAATATCTCTGGCTGCCCGCCTTGCGCTGTTTTGGCATTCAGCAGATCACCCTGCTTAATGGCGTGCTCGTGCTGCATGGCAGCGGCGTGGGCGGTGGCAGCCTGGTCTATGCCAACGTGCTGATGGAGCCGGACGGCGCTCTGTTCGAGTCCCCCGCCTGGTCTCACCTTGCCGATTGGCACTCCCTCCTGCGTCCGCATTACGAGATGGCAAAGGCTATGCTTGGGGTCACGCCGAACGAGCGTCTCTGGCCCGCCGACCACACGCTGGAAGCCATCGCCGCCGACCTGGGGCAGAGCGATACCTTCCGCCCCACCGAAGTAGGCGTGTTCTTCGGCCCGCCGGGGGAGCGAGTCCCCGATCCCTATTTCGGCGGTGCGGGGCCGGAGCGGGTCGGGTGCAGGCAGTGCGGTGGGTGCATGGTTGGCTGCCGCTACAACGCCAAGAACACCCTGGTCAAGAACTACCTGCACTTTGCACAGGGTTGGGGGGCGGTCGTTCGGCCTGAGGTGCTGGTGACCGGCATCCACCCCCTGCCGGAGGGCGAGGCGGATGGCGCGCGCTATCTGGTAACCTGCCGCCGCTCGACTGGGCTGCTGGTCAATCCGAGTTATTCGGTACAGGCGCGGAACGTCGTCGTATCGGCGGGCGCGCTGGGCACTGTTAAGCTGCTGCTCCGCTGCCGGGATGTGATCGGCTCGCTGCCCGATCTCTCCGAGCGATTGGGCGAGCGTGTCCGCACGAACAGTGAGGCGTTGTTAGGGGTGACCGGGCGCGGGCGCTCGACGGATTATTCGGAAGGGATCGCGATTACTTCCCTGTTCCAGGCCGATCCGGTCACCGCCGTCGAGCCGGTGCGCTACCCGGATGGCTCTTCCTTCATGCGGCTGCTCGCTTCCCCGCTTATTGATGCGGGCGGGAGCGGCTTCCCCCGGCGCTTGCTTAAATGGCTGGGGGCGGTGCTTCGCCACCCGGTCGATTACCTGGACGCCAAGTTCTTCTCTCGCTGGGCGCGGCGCAGCACGATCCTGCTCGTCATGCAAACCGAGGACAACCTGATGCACGTCCGGCTGGGACGCAGTCCGTGGACGTTGTTCCGGCGCGGGCTGGTCGCCACCCGCCAGACCGCCCGCCCGGTGCAGGCTGAGGTGCCCATCGCCCACCGCGTGACGCGCGCCTTCGCCGACCGGGTCGACGGGATTCCCCAGGGCGCGGTGAACGAGAGTCTGTTGAACATCCCCACCACCGCCCATATCCTGGGTGGGGTGCCGATTGGTCGGGATGCATCTGAGGGGGTAGTCGGACTGAATTTTGAGGTGCACGGCTATCCGGGGCTGTACGTGGTGGACGGCTCGATCATGCCCGCCAATCCGGGCATCAACCCCAGCCTCACCATCGCCGCGCTGGCCGAGTACGCGATGAGCCAGGTTCCCGCCAGGCCCGGCGCTCGCCAGCACCCATCGCCTGTCACGCTCCGCTGAGCGTCAGCGTTCGGCTGGCATGTCCGCGCTGAACGCCTCCACCGACTCGCCCAGCAGGCTGGCGACGATCCGCCCGGCGGCCTGCCCGTCGCCGTAGGGGTTGACCGGGCTGGTCATCGCCCGGTAGGCGTCCTCGTCCTCCAGCAGCCGCGTGACCCGCGCGACGATCCGCTCCGTCGCCGTGCCGACCATCTCCACTACGCCCACCTCGACCGCTTCCGCCCGCTCGGTCTTGAGCCGCATCACCAGCACCGGCTTGCCCAGGCTGGGCGCTTCCTCCTGGATGCCGCCCGAATCGGTCAGGATCAGGTGCGAGCGGCGCATCAGGTGGACCAGTGTCAGGTAGTCCACCGGGTCGATCAGCGTCACCCCTGGCACGCCGCTCAGCAGCTCGTAGACCGGCCCCTGCACGTTGGGGTTGAGGTGCACCGGGTAGACGATCTGGAGGTCGCCGCGCCCGGCCAGCGCCTTGAGCGCTGCGCAGATGTCGCGGATCGGCTGGCCGTGGTTCTCGCGCCGGTGGGCGGTGACCAGGAGCAGGCGTTTATCCGGGTCGAGCGGCGGCATCGTGGGTGGCTCCGGCAGCGCGGCCACGCTCAGCAGCGCGTCGATCACCGTGTTGCCGGTCACCACGATCGTCTCGTCGGTGTGGCCCTCGCGCAGCAGGGCCTGCCGGTTGCGCCCGGTCGGGGCGAAGTGCCGGTCGCACAGGCTGTCGACCAGCAGCCGGTTGATCTCCTCCGGGAAGGGGTTGCGCTTGTCGTAGGTGCGCAGCCCCGCCTCGACGTGCCCGACCTTCACCCCTTCGTAGAACGCCGCCAGCCCGGCGGCGAACACCGTCGTCGTATCGCCCTGCACCAGGGCCCAATCGGGACGGACGGCTTGCAGCACCTCGGTCATGCCCAGGATCACCCGGCTGGTCAGGCCCGGCAGGGTCTGGCCTGGCTGCATGATGTCCAGGTCGATGTCCGGCTGCAAGTCGAACACCTCCAGCACCTGGTCGACCATCTCGCGGTGCTGGGCAGTGTTGCACACCACACTCTCGATCCGGTCGGCCCGCCCCTGCAAGGCGCGGATCACCGGGGCCATCTTGATCGCTTCAGGCCGGGTGCCGATCACGCTGAGGACTTTGAGTGTATCGCTCATAGTGGAGAAAGGTGAGCCGTGATATGTGGATAAACGATGGACATGAGCTCGATTCCGGAGGGTACTGTAGCGTCTAACCGGGAAATAGACAACCCGTTGGGGTGCCGGGGCCGAGCGCCGGGACAGATGATGGGGCGAGGACGGACTGGTAGAAGGAGCGGCCCTTCTCGGCGAGGGCGTAGGGGGCACGGGCCTGGGCCTGCTCGACCAG
>JARRJX010000057.1:0-9931 GCA_037388645.1 Chloroflexota bacterium | reverse complement strand
ACCACCGAATTCGCGGTTCTCGGCTGGTCGGAAAGGGCCAGCCCGAAGCCGAACTGGTGCGTGGCAGCTCGATCCCCGGACGAATCCGCCACAGCCTGGGCGGGGTGGCGCGCAACGTCGCGGAAAACCTGACCCGGCTGGAGGTCGAGACGGTGCTGCTGACCGCGGTCGGGGATGATTCGTCGGGCGAGCGCATCCTGGGCCGCGCGGCGGGCAGCGGGATCGACATCAGCCAGGCGCTGGTCGTGGAGGGGGCGCGCACGGGCGCGTACATGGCCCTGCTGCGGAAGAACGGCGCGCTGGACGTGGCGCTGGACGACATGCGGGTGCTGCAGGCGCTGACCCCGGCCTATTTCCGCGAGCGCCGCTACCTGTTTGCCGGGGCCGCGCTGGTCGCGATCGACGCGAACCTGACGCCGGACGCGATCGAGGCGATCGTCGACCTGTGCCGCGAGTACGACATCCCCCTGTGCGCCGACCCGACCTCGACGACGCTGGCCCCCCGCCTGTGCCCGCACCTGCCGCACCTGTACATGGCCTCGCCCAACATGGCCGAGGCCGAGACGCTGTGCGGGATGCCGATCACGCCCGGCAACCGGGAGGACGCGCAGCGGGTGGCCCACAGGCTGGTCTCGCTGGGGGTGGAGGTGGCGGTGGTCACGCTGGGGGAGCGGGGGGTGGTGTACGCCGACTCGGAGACGTACGGGCACATCCCGGCGATCCAGACGCCGATCGTGGACGAGACCGGGGCGGGCGACGCGCTCACGGCGGGGATCATCTTCGGCCTGCTGGAAGGCATCCCGGTGGACGAGTGCGTGCGGCTGGGGGTGACCGCCGCTTCGCTGACGCTGCGCACGAGCGAGACGGTGCGCTCGGACCTGAGCGTCGATCTGTTGTACGACGAGCTGGTGGTGTAGGGACACGGCATGCCGTGGCGAACGTACCCCCTGGCTCGGCGCTAGCGCCGAGCTGTCCCCCCTTGCAAAGGGGGACTTCGACCGAAACGGTCGAGACGAAGACCGGGGGTGTTGAATGAATACCCGGATTCTAAACCCATGAGACCACAACCCACCGGCAGCCTGCCCGCTGCCCCGATGATTCAGATCGCACCCCAGGTGGAGGCCGCCCTGCGGGCGGGCCAGCCAGTCGTCGCGCTGGAATCGACCGTGATCGCGCATGGGCTGCCCCGACCGACCAACCTGGAGAGCGCCCGGCGCTGCGAGGCGACGATCCGGGCGGAGGGGGCCGTTCCCGCCACGGTGGGGGTGATCGACGGCGTGGTGACGGTCGGGCTGGGGGACGACCAGCTTGAGCGGCTGGCGCTCTCGGACGGCGTGCGCAAGGTCTCGCGGCGGGACTTCGGGATCGCGGTCGCGCGGCGGGAGCTGGGCGCGACGACCGTCGCGGCGACGATGATCGCCGCCCAGATGGCCGGGATCAGGGTGTTTGCAACGGGCGGGATCGGAGGGGTGCATAGGGGGTCGTCGGGCGACGTGTCCGCCGACCTGCCGGAGCTGGCCCGGACGCCGGTGGCGGTGGTGTGCGCGGGGGCGAAGGCGATCCTCGACCTGCCGCGCACGCTCGAATGGCTGGAGACGGCGGGCGTGCCGGTGCTGGGCTACGGGTGCGAGACGTTCCCGGCTTTTTACGCGGCGAGCAGCGGTTTGCCGGTCGACGCGAGCGTGCGCGCCCCCGCGGAGGCCGCCGCGATCATCCAGGCCAAGTGGGAACTGGGGCTGGAGGGGGGCGTGTTGATCGCCGTGCCGCCGCCCGCCAACCTGGCGCTGCCTCCCAAAGACCTGGAAGTGGCGGTTCAGGGGGCACTGGCCGCCGCCAGGGAGGCGCGAATCTCCGGCAAGGCGCTGACGCCTTTCCTGCTCGCCAGGGTGAGCGAGTACACCGCCGGGCGCAGCGTGACGGTGAACGTGGCGCTGCTCGAACAGAACGCCCGGATCGGGGCGCGGATCGCCGCCGCGCTGGGCAAAATAGGACAACAGTCCGCTTGATTTTCGCCCTCAAACCTTTTACCATGTATGATAGATAGTAGTAGGGCCGGGCATTATTCCTGGGGCGGGTATAGACGGATGCGAGACATCCGCGCCCGCCTTTTGTCGTCATTATTCCTCGATCATTGTCTTGTTATGGAAGGCACCCATGCGCGCCGATAATATCGCCTACCTCGACCGGATCACCCTGGAGATACTCGAAGAAACGCTCGACCGGCACACCCGCGACCAGGTGCCGGTCGACCGCTGGACAGCGTTTAGCTGGTCGGTCAGCCGCCACCAGACGTTCGAACGGTGCAAGCGGCAGTATTACCTGAACTATTATGGGGCGCGGCGCGTGCGCGAAGCCGACAACCCGGTGGTGAGCGCGGTGTGGTGGCTGAAGCAAGTGACCGGGATCAAGACCTGGATCGGGTCGGTGATCCACGAGGTGGCGGCGAGCGCGCTGAACGCGATCCGGTCGGGCAGGGAGGTGGACGGCGAGGGGTTGACGAAACAGGCCAGGGAGCGCTACCGGGCGTGCGTGCGGGCCTCGGCGCGGGGGGTCAAGTGCGGCGACCAGTGGGTGTCTTTGCTGCGGCACGCCTACCCGGACGACCCGGTCGAGCTGAGCACCGAGGACGGCGAGGGACGGGTCGAGGCGCTGATGAAGACTTTCCTGGCGAGCGAGGCTTACGCAGCCATCCAGAGCATCCCGCCCCAGCACATCCGCGAGGTGGACGAGCCGTTCCAGTCGTTCGAGCTGGAGGGCGTCCCGGAGGTGGGGGCGGTGAAGGTGTTCGCGATCCCCGACGTGCTGCTGCACGACGGCAAATCGATCCGGATCATCGACTGGAAGACCGGCGAGGTCGAGCACGAGGGGATCAGGGAGCAGGCCGGAATCTACCGGCTGTACGCCTACCAGCGCTACGGGCTGCCCGAAGAGCGGATCGCGGTCGAGATCGCCAACCTGGCGGGCAGGGGGGAGAGCATCGAGCCGGTGGGCGGCACCCCCGGCGTGGCGGACGCCACGCGCTTTGCCCAGCGCAGCATCGGGGCGATGGTCGCGCTTGTAGAAAATATGAGCTATCATACAGTGAAGATCAGCGACTTCCCGATGACCGACGATGTATCGTTATGCCCACACTGCGGGTTCAAGCGCGCCTGCTGGCGACATGAAATGACACAATGAGCGATCCGGTTAGCAACTACGTCGGCGAGGCCAACCCGCGCACGATGTTCGTGGAAGGCCCCTTCGGCGCGGGCAAAACCGACTTTGCAATCGAAACGCTGTTCACCTGGCTGGAGGGCGGCGTCCCGGCGGAGCGGGTGCTGGTGATGGTGCCGCAGCGCACGCTGGCGCGCCGCTACCAGCTCGCGCTGCGCGACGCGGCGCGCGGCCCACTGGGCGACGTGGAAATCCGCACGCTGGGCGGGCTGGCGCTGGACGCCGTGCGGCGCTACTGGACGGTGGTGGCCGCCGAGGCCGGGTTCAACGAGCCGGGCCGCCCCCCGCGCTTCCTGACAATCGAGACGGCCCAATACGCGATGGCCGAGTTCGTGGAGGATGCGGAGCGGCGGGGCGAGTTCGACGCGATCAACGTCGCGCCGGGGCAGATCGCACGGCAGATCATCGACAACCTGGGGAAGGCGGCGCTGATGGGGATCGACTACCGGGAGATCCCCCACCTGCTGACCGGCGCGCTGGGGCCGGAGCGCCCGCGCAAGCAGGTTTTGGCCTACGAGGCCGCCGGACGCGTCGCGCAGGCGTACCGGGGGTACTGCCTGGAACACCGCCTGCTCGACTACTCCCTGCAACTGGAACTGTTCAGCCGACTGCTGGCGCGGGACGGCTTCCGGAAGGGCTACTTCGGGAGCCACGATTACCTGATCGTCGAGCACCTGGAAGAAGAAGCGGCAGTCACCCACGACCTGATCCGCGACTGGATGCCTACGCTGGAAGGCGGGCTGTTCACCTACGAGTGGGACGGCGGCTTCCGGGTGTTCCTGGGGGCCGACCCGGAGGGCGGCTATACGCTGCGCGAAGCGTGCGACGGAATCCTGACGCTGGAAACCTCTTCCATTAACGGGGAGAACCCCGGCCTGCTGGCGCTGGAGAACCAGATCGCGGCCAGCCTGCACCGCCCGGCCCGCCACTCCGACCCACCCGCCGCCGACCCGGCCTTCTCGTTCACCTTCCACAGCTACTACCCGCAGATGCTCGACTGGGTGGCAGAGACGATCGCGGGGCTGGTGCACGAGGAGGGCATCCCGCCGCGCGAGATCGTGGTGCTGGCCCCGACCTTGAGCGACGCGCTGCGCTTCTCGCTGGGGCAGAAATTGGCGGAAAAAAAGATCGGCTACACCTCACACCGGCCCTCGCGGGCGCTGCGCGACGAGCCAGCCGCCCGCTGCCTGCTGACGCTGACCGCGCTGGCCCACCCGCAGTGGGAGGAAAAGCCCCCGCGCGCGGACGTGGCCCAGGCGCTGGCGCTGGCGATCAGCGAGCTGGACCCGGTGCGCGCCCGGCTGCTGGCTGAGGTGGTCTATCGACCCGGACGGGACGAAAACCTGACGCCCTTCGAGGCGATCCACCCCGAAATGCAGGGGCGGATCACCTACCGCGCCGGGCAGCGCTACGACGAATTACGCGGGTGGCTGAACGAGTACCGCTCGCACGCACCCGACCCGCTCGACCACCTGTTCCGGCGGCTGTTCGGCGAGGTGCTCTCCAAAGATGGCTTCGGCTTCCACAACGACGCGGAGGCGGGGCGGGTGACTGCCGAACTGGTCGAATCGGCGGAGAAGTTCCGCCAGGCGCTCTCGACGGATGCCCGGCCCGACCTCTCAGAGGTGGGCCGCCGCTACCTCTCGGTGGTGAACCAGGGGCTTTTGGCGGCGCTGTACCTCTCCAGCTGGCGGGACGAGCTGGCCGACGCGGTGTTCATCGCCCCGGCCTACACCTTCCTGATGCGCAACCGGGCCGCCGACGTGCAGTTCTGGCTGGACGTCGGCTCCGGGGGGTGGTGGGAGCGCATCTACCAACCGCTGACGCACCCTTACGTGCTCTCGAACCACTGGGAGCCGGGCGCGGCCTGGACGGACGCGGACGAATACGCGCACCAGCAGGACATGCTGTTCCGGATCACGAGCGGGCTGATCCGGCGCTGCCGCCGGGCGATCTACCTGGGGATCAGCGACCTGGGCGAGCAGGGCTACGAGCAGCACGGGCCGCTGCTGCGCACTTTCCAGGAAGTGCTGGAACGCCAGCGCCGCGCGCGCGAGGGTCTCCCACAGGAGGGCGAACATTGAGCGAAGCGACACCACGCCCCACCGTGGAGACGCTGCGCCCCTCGCAGGCGGCGGTGGTGGCCTACGAAGGCGGCAAGATGGGAGTGGCCGCCGTGCCGGGCAGCGGGAAGACATTCACGCTCTCGCACCTGGCCGCCGCGCTGGTGGGGCGGCTGGCCGCTGCCGGGTTCGAGGGCGACCGGGAAGTGCTGATCGTGACCTTCACCAACCCGGCGGTGAGCGCCTTCCGGGCGAAGATCGCGGAGCTGGTGGGGGGAGAGCGCGGGCTGCTGCCTTACGTTGGCTACCGGGTGCGCACGCTGCACGGGCTGGCACACGACATCGTGCGGGAGCGGCCCGACCTGGCGGGGCTTTCGGAGGGGTTCGACATCGTCGACGAGCGGGTCAGCGACGGGGTGATCCGCGAGCTGAGCGAGGACTGGCTGCGGCGGAGCGGCGACCGGTTATTAGACTACCTCGATTCGACCCTGGCCGATTCCGAAGAGCAGGTGCGCTATCGACTGCGCAAGGACGGGCCTGACCTGGTGGAGAGCATCGCCCGCGAGGTGATCCGGCTGGGGAAGGACAACCGCTGGACGCCGGACATCATGCGGGCGCACCTGGACGCCGCCCCGCGCGACCTGCCGCTGGCGGGGGCCGGGATCGAGATTTACGAGGACTACCAGCGCAGCCTGGGCTACCGGGGGGCGGTGGACTTCG
Source organism: Chloroflexota bacterium (assembly GCA_037388645.1). Classification (GTDB taxonomy): domain Bacteria; phylum Chloroflexota; class Anaerolineae; order Aggregatilineales; family UBA3940; genus JARRJX01. Next base: position 3,935 of record JARRJX010000057.1, on the reverse strand, counting down.
ACGACCTAGTGCGGCTGGCGATGGGATCGCTCGAATCCGACCCGGCTTACCTGGAACGCTTACAGGCGCGCTGGCCGTACATCCTGGAGGACGAGGCGCAGGACAGCAGCCAGCTCCAGAACGAGATGCTGCGCCTGCTCTCCGGCGACGGCAACTGGGTGCGGGTAGGCGACCCGAACCAGTCGATCTACACCACCTTCACCACCGCGAACCAGAATTTACTGCGCGAGTTCCTGGCCGAGCCGGACGTGGCGGCCCGTCCGATGCCCAAGTCGGGCCGATCCAGCCCGGCGATCATCGCGCTGGCAAACGAATTGGTGCACTGGTCGCGCACAAACCCACTGGTGGAGAGCCTGCACGACGCTCTGGCCCAGCAGACCATCGAGCCGACCGACCCCGGCGACGTACAGCGCAACCCGGAGAACAGCTTCATCTACCTGGACTGGGACCCGGAGAAGAACATCACGCCGGAGCACGAGATCGAGCGGGTGGTGCGCTCGCTGGAGAAATGGCTGCCCGACCATGAAAAATGGACGGTGGCGGTGCTCGTCCCGGAGAACAGCCGGGGGTTCAAGCTGGTCGAAGAATTAAAAGAGCGCGGGATACCTCACGAGGAACTGCTGCGCTCGACCTCGGCCACGCGCAGCGCCGCCGCCCGCTTGAAGCTCGTGTTCGATTTCCTCGCCAACCCGACGAGCAGCCGGACCCTGGCGGCGCTGTTCGAGGGGGTGTGGTGGCCGCATATGGTCGACGACCCGGAGGACGACTACGCCGCGCTGCGGGCGACGATCGTCGACGGCTTCAACGACCTGCAATACACGGAGAGCTTCCTGTGGCCGGGGAGCGAATACGACTGGCTGGACGAGATGGCCGCGACGCTGGACGACCCGTTCTGGACCGACGGGCTGAGCGCGTTCCGCCGCCAGGCGCAGGAATGGCTGGAGGCGGGCGTGCTGCCGGTCGACCAGCTTATCCTGACCGTCGCGCAGGATTTATTCCGCCCGCCGGACAACGCCGACCGCTCGAAGGAACAGGAGGACAGAACCCAGGCGCGCGCCCAGGCCGACCTGGCGCTGGCACATAAGATCGCGGTGGTGATGCGCGGGATCGCGGACAACAACCCGGATTACCGCCTGCCGGAGCTGGCCGAAGAGCTGAAGGCAATCGCGATGAACCAGCGGCGCTTCCTGGGCTTCGACGAGACGGCGCTCGGCTACAAGGCGACGCCCGGCGTGGTGACGGTCGCCACGATGCACGCGGCGAAGGGGCTGGAATGGGAGCGGGTGTACCTGATGGCGGTCAACAACTACAGCTTCCCCGCCGCCCAGCCGGGCGATTCGTACATCGCGGAGAAGTGGTTCGTGCGGGATGAACTGAACCTGCAGGCCGAGGCGCGCCGCCAGGCGAGCCTGCTGATGGAGGGCCGGGCGGAAGACTACGAAGAAGGGGCGGCCTCCGCCGAGGCGCGGATCGAATACGCCGCCGAGCGGCTGCGGCTGCTCTACGTGGGGATCACCCGCGCCTGCAAAGACCTGGTGATCACCCCGGCTGAGCCGCCCGCCGCGCCTGACGAGGGGCTGCCGCCCGTGTTCCAGTTCAGCCAGAACAGCCTGCAGGACTACCTGGACTGCGCCCGGCGCTTCCAACTGCGCTACATCGAGGGCCGCCGCTGGCCGGGCGCGAAGAGCGAGCCGATCGAGGAGCACGAGCACCTGATGGAGCTTGGGTCGCAGTTCCACCTGCTCGTCGAGCGGCATTTATTGGGCCTGCCCCCGGAGTCGCTGACGCCGGTCGATCCCCACCTGAAGAAGTGGTGGGACAACTACCTCAACCAGCCGCTGCCCAACCTGCCCAGCACGATCCGGCTGCCGGAGGTGCAACTGTCGGTGCCGGTGGGCGATCAACGGCTGGTGGCGCGCTTCGACATGCTGGCGCTCGACCCCGGCGAGCGGGCGGTGATCGTCGATTGGAAGACCGGGCAGTTCCGGCCTAAAGATGAGACGATGGCCCGGCGGATGCAGACGATCATCTACCCATTCGTGCTGGTCGAGGCGGGGCTGAGCCAGTTCGGCGGGCCGATCCGGCCTGAGCAGGTGTCGCTGGTGTACTGGTTCGCCGAGCATCCTGGCAGCCCGGCGGCGTTTGACTATAATGAGGAAACGCACGAGAGAAGCCGTCGCCTGATCGCCGGGATGATCGACGAAATCCTGGCGCATGAGGAGGCAGTCTGGCCGCTGACCGAGGACGAGTCGCTGTGCCGGTACTGCGTGTACCGGTCGCTATGCAACCGGGGCGCTGTGGCCGGGCTGCTGAGCGAGGCGGAGGCGGACCTGGTCGAGGCCGAGGCCGACTTTGATTTTGATCTTAACAGTATCGACGAGATCGCTTTTTAGACCCCTATTTTCACCGCGCAGGCACCCCCGAATCCTCGCTGGGCCGGGTTGTGGAGAGACCGCCTGACATGCCAGAAACCGAAGAAGCCAACAGTACGACCGAGCGCCTCCGCCGTGAGAACGCGGCGCTGAAAGACCGCCTCACGGTGATGGAGCGCGCGGAGTATCGGCACGCGCAGCTCACCCGGCAGCGCGCCGCCGAGACGCAGCGGGTCAAGGACCGGGTCGAGGCGATCCTCAACCACAACCCCTACGCGATCCTGCTGCTGCGGGAGGACGGGGCGATCCGAACGGGGAACCCGGCCTTCCATAAGCTGGTTGGCTACCACGTCGACGAAGTGTACGGGCAGTCGCCGGACGTGTTCCTGGATAGTGAAGAGCAGGCGGCCTACTTCAACAACTGCCTGAACGAGACGATCAAGCAGGACCGGACGCAGCAGGTGTCGGGCGTGTCGATCCAGCGCAAGGACGGCACGTCGTTCGAGGCGGACATCGCGCTGGCCCCGATCAAAGAGGAGGGGGCCGTCCGGGGGGTGGTGTGCAACATCCGGGACATCACCGAGCTGAAGGAGATCGAGCGGATGAAGGAAGCGTTCGTCTCCAGCGTCTCGCACGAGCTGCGCACGCCGGTCGCCAACCTCAAGCTCTACCTGCACCTGATGGAGCTGAACCCGGAGAAGGGCGAGTCGTACATGGCGACGCTGCGCCGCGAGACCAAACGGCTTGAGCACCTGGTCGAGGCGGTGCTGTTCATCGCGAACGTGAAAGAGCTGGAGGTCTCACCTCACTACCAGCCGACCGACCTGGCCGCGCTGGCCGGGCAGTACGTGGCCGACCGCACCTCGCTGGCCGCCGACGAGCACAAGCTGACGATGCACTTCAGCGCCGAGGCGAACCTGCCCGAAGTGGAGGCCGACCCGGCTCAGATCGAGCGGGCGCTGGGCCTGCTGCTGGACAACGCCTTCAAATACACGCCTCCCGGTGGGCGGATCGAGGTGAGCGTGACACAGTGCACGCGGGAAGGGAACGACCGCTGGGTGGCCCTGGCGGTCAGCGACAGCGGGCCGGGCATCCCGCCGGAGGAACAGCCGCACATTTTTGACCGCTTCTTCCGGGAGCGGATCGCGCTCGACACGCGCACATCGGGGGCCGGGCTGGGGCTGGCAATCGCCAGCGAAATCCTGGCCGCGCACAAGGGGTTGATCGAGGTCGAAAGCCCTGGGGAGCTGGGGGAGGGAACAACCTTCACCCTCTGCCTGCCGCCGTTGTAAAACCCCACGCCTTGCCGGGCGTTCCCCAACCGATTATGATCCCCGCGTATGAGTGAAACTGAGTTGCAGAGTCCAGAATCAGGCCGCGCGCGCCGCTCGGCGCTGCTGATCGCGCTGGGCACCGGGCTGGTGATCTTCTCGGTGGGCGGCGCGCTGCTGCTGACGCTGGCCCCGGCGGGGGAGGGCGCTGCCGACTCAGGCGGCGCGCAGATCGAGGCGGGGGACGGCCCAATGCGCACCCCGACGCGGCGCGCCCCGCCCCCCGCGACGC
>JARRJX010000056.1:0-10131 GCA_037388645.1 Chloroflexota bacterium | reverse complement strand
GGTGTAGAGCCGTAATAGGAAGCGCTCGTCAGTGTCGACGGTCAGCAGGTCGAGCGTGGGCCGGTGCCGGACGATCTCCACCGTCGTGCCTTCGGGCAGCGTGCGGCGGTTGACCTTGTCGATAGGCCCCGGCCCCCGGTACGAATCGATCAGGTCGTCGTTTGGCCCTGGCACCAGGTCGACCTCGGCGGGGAGGTAGTCGCCCGTCGAGGTGGTGCCGAGTGCTGTTCCGCTCAGCTCGAAGTCCAGCATGGCGATCTGGTCGGTCGGGCCGAAGCTCCCCCACGGGCTTGGGATGAAGATCGGCAGCGCGAACAGCATCGGCAGGAGCAGCGCGGCGGCGCTGGCAGGCGGTTGTATCCGGTCGGGCAGTCGAAGCCACAGCCTGGCCGAATACCCGGCCAGGATCGCCGTGCACAGCGAGGCCGGGCCGAGCAGCCTCCACGGGAACTGGAGGAATGCCGCCAGCGGGCTGAGCGCCCACAGCGGCTGGCTGGCGGGCAGCATCAGGAACGTCAGCGCGATCAGCCCTATCAGCCAGAAGAGCGGATCGCCGATCCGGTGTGAGGCGCGCTCGCCATCGCCTGCCTTGCCGTCAGGTGAGTCTTTTCTTGGCAGGAATAGGGCGGCTGTGCCGCCCAGCGCCAATAGCCATTGCCCTACGCCCAGGTTGAATCGAAAGGCCGGGTTGGCAGCGCCCAGGTCCAGGGGGATCGAGGCGCTCAATAGCTCCTTTAGCGAAAGGAAGTGATTCCGGTAGTCGAAGTGCCCCGGCCCGATCAGGTTGCCGAGTTGAACCGCGTCGCGCTCCAGGATCACCGGCAGCCAGAAGAAGGCGGCAAGCAGCAGGCCGTACAGGGTAGGGAGGGCAAAGATCGGCAGCCGCCCCCACCGCTTTTCTGTCCCGTCTCCGATTGGCCCCAGCAGCGCGGCCCACACGCTGTATGCGGCGGCCATCCCGAAGCCGACTAACCCCATCAGGTTGTGCGACAGCAGTAGCGCCGCGATCAGCAGTGAGGACACCAGCAGGTGTTTTCGGGAGTTTTTTCGGAGATAGGTGTCGATGCTCCACAGCACCGCGGGCAGCAGGCACACGGCGAAGAACTCCGCCAGCACCCCGCGGATGTGCGGGTCGATCAGGAAGACGTAGGGCGAGAATAGATACGCCGCCGAGGCGATCAGGCCCCCGCTGGGGCCAGCGTATCGCCGCACGAACCCGAATGTGCCAAGCCCCGCGCAGAGGTACCCCGCGACGAAAACCATCTTCACGCCAAACACCGCGCCGCCGGCCAGGCCGAGTGAAAACAGGTTGGCGAGGTAGTAGGTCAGCGGGGCGTAGTAGTTGAAGATCGGGTACCCATACCCATAATAGTAATCCGCCGCCCACCGGGGGAACAGAACCCCGGCGCGCAGCGCATACCCCAGCTCCGCCGCCCGGAACACGTGCAGCTCCGTATCCGTCCCCCTGGGTAGTGATGGGCGCAGCATGAACGCCCATCCGGCTGCCAGGCTGAGCAGGATGACGAGCGCCACGTCTGGGTGGCGCAGCCGTATCGTTCTCTTCAAGAATTTCAGCATCAGCTAACTTTGCCAGACCTGCCGGATGGGGATTGTAGCCGGGGGTGATCTGGCGGGCAAGAAACGCTTTTCCTGCTGGCTGACATGCGGTATGATGATCGCATGAGTGCCTGTTGCCGGTTTATCGAATATCTGCCCCCTTATTGGATGATTGTCTTTACTATAGTCTTCCTGGTCGGCTGTGCTGAGCAGGTGCCGGAGCTTCCGGCCACAGCCGTGACACCGAACCTTGAGATCACGTCCGACCCGGCGCGGGCGCTCACGCTCCAGGCGAACGCAGAGGCGACCGCCCTGTGGCTGACCACCCAGACTCCGCCGGTTGAGTCGACCGAGGAGCCGACCGCCATACCGGCAGGTGTGGAGGAGAGTGGAACGCCTATCTCCGCGCGCGTCGGGGAGTGTCACCTGCCCGAAGGGTACGTCCTGCACACCCGGCAGGGGTTTTGCCTCGGCGCACCGGCGGGCTGGACGTCCTTCAACGTGGATGGTGGGGTGGCCGCAACCCTTGAGACGACACCCGGACAGGCTATCTCGTTGCAGCCCGATTGGGCCGCCACCGCCGCCGAATGCCACCTGATGGTCTACCTGACGGCGGGGCAGTCGGTGCAGGAAAATCTGGATCGTCGTTATGCGGGGGTCGCCGGGCGGGGTGATCTGGTCACCCTGTCCCCAATTGAATGGCAGCGCCTGGGAGATGGCGCTGCGCTTGGGTTTACCTGGTCTACCGTCGAGGGCGAGACGGGGGGTGTATATGCCGTTGACCTTGGCCTGAACCAGGTGGCCCACATCAGCCAGGGCGGCACGCTCTGCCCGCTCGCTGATTTGTTGCCGGTGATCGAGACACTGCGTTTTCGGTAAAGCCACATTCCAGCTTGTATATGGCAGTAGGAGGGAAGGGGAACAACCATGTCAGACGACAATTTCTACGATGATGAAGCGTCGGAAGCTGAGGATCGCATCGAGCGTATCAGGAAAGGACGAGGGCAAGCCTCCCAGCCGGTCGATTCCGGCGGGGTGTTCGACGACAGCTATGAGAGCGAGCAAGTTGTCCAATCTCGGTCGCGCGCGGAGCGGGTCCGTCAGGTGCTGGGCGAATCGCCGGATGCCGTGTCCGGCAAGTTGGGCCGGTCGCAGTCGCGGGCTGGCACACAGCAGGGGTCGGGTTCGGGGATGTCCCCCGCCATGTTGTTCGTGGTTGGCCTGCTTGCCATCGTCGGGCTTTTGATCGTCATCTTGTTGGTCGCCTCGGCGTCAGGCGGCGGCTTCAGCCTGCCGGCCATTTTCCTGCCCGCCGACACGCCGACGCCCACCCCGACCATCACGCCGTCCCCCACCGCGACCGAGGAACCGACGGCCACGCCCACCCAGGAAGTCCCACGGAATCTGGGCCTGCCCCCGCTGGAGTGTCTGTATACCGGGCCCGGCTGTTACGATTACTGCCAGGACCCGGCCAACCAGACGGATTGCACTGGCGCGCGGGAGTTCCTGGTCAGGGAGCGCGTCGACCCGGATACCTGGTTCAGTTGTGTCGCCCCAGGCCCCGGTGCCAATGTGGGCAACCCGCAGCAGTGTTTGGAGGATGCCTGGCGCGCGGCGAATCCCTAGACCGGTCAGGCGGGAATGTGGACTCGTTTAAGCGGATTGGCCTGGTGATGTGGTCGATTGGGCTGCTGATCTTGATCTTCTTTTCAGTGGCCGATAGGTTAGGCGTCTCCCGGAACCCGAACATATTCGGCCATCACCAGCTCATCGGCGCTACCTTCGGGATGTCCGTCGCAGTGCTGGGGTTTGCCCTCGTGCTGTCGCGGGGCAGGCCGTGAGCGTATCCCGCGTACCGTTTGGCTGACGTGCAAGAGGCTGCCCGATCCGGACAGCCTCTTTTGTGTTCTAAGTAGCACGTGACTTCCGTGGTGTCGGGCGCTACACCGCCGAGAGCAGATCCGGGATTTGCTCCGGGTGATCCGCCACCAGCACCCCCACTGCCTCCAGCGCCTTGATCTTTTCCTCGGCGGTGCCGGTTCCCCCCTCCACGATCGCCCCGGCGTGCCCCATCCGCTTGCCGGGCGGGGCGGTTCGCCCCGCGATGAAGCTCACCACCGGCTTCGTCATCGAGTCGGCGATGAACTGCGCGGCGCGCTCCTCGTCCGTGCCGCCGATCTCGCCGATCATCACGATCTGCTCGGTGGTGGGGTCTTCCTCGAACATCCGCAGCACGTCGATGAAGTTCGTCCCGTTGATCGGGTCGCCGCCGATGCCCACGCACGTCGTCTGCCCGATCCCCCGGTTGCTCAGCGCGTAGACCACTTCGTAGGTCAGCGTGCCGGAGCGCGAGACCACCCCGACGTTGCCCGGCGTCGAGATGTGGCCGGGCATGATCCCCACCTTGGCCTCGTTCGGGGTCAGCAGCCCTGGGCAGTTGGGGCCGATCAGGCGGACTCCGCGTTGGTCCAGGAAGGCCCGCACCTTGATCATGTCCAGGATCGGGATGCCTTCCGTGATGCAGACGATCAGCGGGATGCCCGCGTCCCCCGCCTCGTAGATCGCGTCTGCCGCGAATCGGGCGGGCACGTAGATGATCGAGCAGTTCGCCCCGGTCGCCTCGGCTGCCGCGCTTACTGTGTCGAACACGGGGAGTTGGTCGAGCCACTCGCCGCCTTTGCCGGGCGTCACGCCGCCGACCACCTGCGTGCCGTATTCGACCATCTGCTCGGTGTGGAACCGGCCTTCTCTGCCGGTGATGCCCTGTACGATCAGTCGTGTATCTTTGCCAACCAGGATGCTCACTGTATTTCTCTCACTTGCTTGGGCTGTTCTGAACCGCGTCGACCGCCTTTTGGGCGGCTTCTGCCAGGGTGTTCGCCGTGATCATGTGGGCTTCCGCCAGGATCGCCCGTCCCTCTTCCTCTTTGGTGCCCACCAGCCGCGCGACCATCGGCAGGTCGGTCGGCACTTCCTCCAACGCCTGGAGGATCCCCCGTGCGACCTCGTCGCCTCGTGTGATGCCCCCGAAGATGTTGAACAGGATCGCCTTGACGTTCGGGTCGGCCAGGATGATTCGCAGTGCCGCGGCGACCTTGTCCGCCTGCGCGCCGCCGCCGATGTCGAGGAAGTTGGCCGGGGAGCCGCCGAAGAGCTTGGTCATGTCCATCGTCGCCATCGCCAGCCCCGCCCCGTTGACCATGCACCCGATTTCCCCGTCCAGCTTGACGTAGCTCAGCCCCGCCTGTCTCGCCTGGGTCTCGGCGGGGGCCTCTTCGCTCGTGTCCCGCATTTCGGTCAGGTCGGTGTGCCGGAAGAGTGCGTTGTCGTCCAGCACCATCTTGCCGTCTACTGCCAGCAGCGAGCCGTCCCCCGTGATGATCAGCGGGTTGATCTCGGCCAACGTCGCGTCGCTGCTCAGGTAGCACTGGTACAGGCCGCGGGCGATCTGGATGAATGCGTTCCAGCTTTCGTGGGGCAGTCCGATCCCGCTGGCGATGATCCGTGCCTGGTGGTTGAGCAGCCCCAGGAAGGGGTCGATGTGGGTGCGGATGATCTTTTCCGGCGTGGTGGCCGCCACTTCTTCGATGTCCACCCCGCCCGCGGCAGAGGCCATCATCACGGTGCGTCTGGCCGCGCGGTCGGTCGTCACGCCCAGGTAAATCTCGTCCCGGATGTCCGCCGCCGGGTCGATCAGCACCTTCTTGACGGCGAACCCTTTGATATCCATGCCTAATATGCTGGCGGCAAGCTGCTCGGCTTCCTGGGCAGTCCGCGCCAGCTTGACGCCTCCCGCCTTGCCGCGTCCGCCGACCAGAACCTGCGCCTTGACGACGACCGGCCCGTTGATCTCTTTGGCGATTTCAAATGCTTCCTGTGGAGAAGAGGCGATTTTGCCTTTTGGGATGGGAATCCCGAACTCGGCAAATCGAAATTTGGATTGGTATTCGTGCAGTTTCACAGTTTTCCTCGTGGAGGGGGGTCAGGGTACAGACAATCTTCTCTCTGATTATACAGGCTGCCGGGATCGGGTCAAAGCTTCGTCCCGATGAGGTGTGCTGGTATCCTGGGGCAGTGTTTGGAGCGCCTGCCGGGGGGCTGTCGTTGCTGGGGCGTTGGGCGAGAGCAGCGATGCCTCCGGGCGATGGTCCGGAGGCATCGATCTCACCGGTGCGCTGTGGTGTCCTCACGACCGGTGAGATCGCGCACATGCTGCTCTGTGGGAGTCAGATAATCTATCCGTGCAAGGCCCGGCCCAAATGGGCCGTTTGCACCTCCGTTTCTTGGGTAGATGTATTATTCGGCCAGCATGAGCATCAATCCGCCGATGGATCGGCATCCTTTTTCGTCTGACTCATTCCCAGAGACACCAGACCCCCCAGGCTTCCCAGGTTCATCGTATCGACCGCGGTGCTGGGGACGATCACCATCGCGCCCTTCTGCTTCAAGCCTTCGAACAGCATGTTCATGGCGCGCAGGTGCAGCGCGGTCGGGTTGTCGGCGTAGGCCTGGGCTGCCTCGGCAAAGCTGGCGGCGATCTGCTGCTCGCTCTCGCCCAGGATCACGCGGGCCTGCCGCTCGCGCTCGGCCTGTGCCTGGCGGGACATCGCATCCTCAAGTGCCTCAGGGATGACGATGTCGCGTATCTCCACGCTTTGCACTGTGATGCCCCACGGCGTCGTGCGGGCGTCGATGATCCGCTGAAGCTCTTCGTCCATGGCCTGCCGCCCGACCAGGATCGAAGCCAGGTCCATCTGGCCGATGATCTCGCGCAGCGCGGTCTGCGCGGCCCACGAGATCGCCGCCCGGTAATCCTCGACCTCCAGCGCGGCCTTCTCGGCGTCCCACACCATCCAGAACAGCACGGCGTCGACGTCGACCGGGACGGTATCTTTGGTGAGGGATCGCTCGGCGGTGAAGGGCGTGACCATCACGCGGTGGTCGATGATCATGGGCATCTCGTCGAGGACCGGGACGATCCAGAACAGGCCCGGTCCCTTCAAGCCAACAAAGCGCCCGTTGCGCAGGATGACCGCCTTCTGCCACTGGTTGGCCTTGCGCAGTGCGACGATCTCCAGCAGGGCGATAATAATGGTCGCGATGATCACCACGGCGACCACGCCATTGCTCGCGCCGGCGTTGTTCAATTGAATGCTGGCGAGCGTGCCCGCCCCCAGCAGCAGGAAGAAGACCAGCAGCGCCAGCGGGCTGCCCGCCTTCAGCTGGCCCGGTTTGGGTTTGCCCGGTGTGCCAGGCACCGCATTATTCTGTGTGTCTATTAAGCGTTTGGGTCCCATCTTCGCCATCATGTCTTTACCCTTACCCATTTCTGCTCAAACTATCGCGAAATGCCGATTCGATCTCTTCGCGCGTGTAACCCAGCTCCACCAGTTCGCCGATCACGGCCTGTAGCGTGCTGTGAAGGTTATCGCGGCGTGCCTCTGCCAGCGCGGCCTCATCCGTCTCGCCGGTCACGTGGGTGCCGATCCCCCGTGCGGTGTGGATGATCCCGGCCCGGTCTAGCTCGGTGTACGCCTTCGCAACGGTGTTGTAGTCCACACGCAGGGCCTCCGCTACCGACCGGATCGAGGGCAGCTTGTCACCCACCGCCAGCGTCCCGACCGTCACCAGCGTGCTGATCCGCTCCGCAAGCTGCACGTAGATCGGCACGCTGCTTGCCCTATCAAGCGTAAACAGGTCGGGGCCCCAATCAGTCACATAATATCCTAAAGAACTAGTGTGCTCATTCTTTCATTCATTATATGCCGGACAGGTAAAAAAAGCAACATCTGATGCGCGAGCCGCCACCGCATAGATGCAGCCGTGGATGGGCCTGGGGCGACGTGGCACGGGGCCGGGGCGGGTGTAAACTGGGGGCGGTGTAGTACGTCAGCCGCCTGGAGCGTGTTATGCGCTATATAACCTTCATCCCGATTTCCTCTCTCTGATGAAGAGGGGTAAGTTGTCTTTACCCCTTGCCCTGAGAGTGTTTCCGGAAAGAGGTATATGGGGTGAAAAAACAGAAAATCATGGAGCACAAACCCTTTCGAGCGGATTACTCCGCCGCAGGCGGAGCCAGAGCAGCGCTCTGGTAGTGCCCGAAGGGTACTTTATACTTTTTGGCCGCAGGTTTTTGGCGATTAACGAATTATGGGACAATCTCACACATGAAGACTATCCGCCTACAAAGGGTTGATTTTGATGCCCACTTTAGCGGGCTTTTTACTGCTGAGCGACTTAAGTCGCCCCGCATGGTTTTAACCTGCGGCGGATGTCACCCACCGAAAATGACCACCTGGCAGTGTTGTCTTCCACTTCGGCCTGATCCGCTGAAAAGCTGAAAGCTGACCGCTGACGGCTGATAGCTGCTACCGCACCACGATGTCCACCGGCGGGGCCGCCAGCTCCCACTCGCCGCTGGTGCCCTGGCAGGCTTCCACCGACGAGTAGCAGATGCTCAATTGCAATTTGTAGCTGCCCGACGTCCCGATTGCGACCGTGTCCGTCCAGTTTTCGGTCTTTCCCGGCTCCATCACCCAGCCCGTCCAGCTCGTGTGGAAGTGCACGTTGTTCCCGTTGCTGTCGTAGACCACCACCCCCACGATGCCCAGCGGCAGCTCTTCGGTGGGGCTGGCGTTCGTCAGCGAGAAGTTGAAGATGATCCCCTCGTCCGGGTTGACGGTCGGGTTCGTCACCGTGAAGCTGACGTTGCTCAGCCGACCGCTTGCCGGGGCCGTGGTCGGCTCCGGCGTGTTCGTCGGCGGGGCGGCGGTTGGCTGGGGCGCGCTGGTCGGCGCGGGTGCGTTGGTGGGCTCCTCGGTCGGCTCTTCTGTGGCCTCTTCCGTCACCTCTTCGGTCGGGGTGGGCGTCGGCTGGTCGAGCGCCGGGGTCGCCGTCGGGAACATCGGCTCGCCCAGCGGCGTCACCGTTGGCGAGGGCGTGGGTGTGGCCCGGCGCGGCGCGCTGGGGCCGAGCAGCGTGAACAGGATGAAGCCGATCAGCATGCAGCCGATCAGGATCACCGCGCCCCCGATGACTAAAGGAACGACCGGTAGTGGTTGCCTGGGTTGGTCTTGGTTCATGGTTTTATTGGCTCATCTCTGAGTGTTACAAACCCATTGCGATTATACGGGAGGGCCGGGGTAAAACACAACAGCGGGCGCTTTACGCTCAGCGCGCCCGCCGTGTTGTCTCGGTCAGGGGCCGGTCAGGCTTCGATGATCTTGTCGTCGATCAGCTGCTGCTGAACCATCTGCCCGTGGGGGTCGAACGCGAAATATGGGGCGTGCAGGTGGAACTCGATGTCGATCATCGCCCGCCCGGCGCGGTTCTTCTCGATTGTGAACACCACCCACTCCCGGTACTGGCGCGCCTGGTAAGGGTTGAAGGCGACGTGGTCTTTCGAGAGCAGCTTATACTTGTTGTTCATGATGATCGCGATGTCGCACTCGTAGTCCAGTGCTGAGCTGCCCCGCAGGTGGAACAGGTGTAGGCGGCTCGATTTCAGCCCCTCGCGGTCGGCGGCCACGATCGCGAACACCGGCACCCCCATCGAGAGCGCGATGTCCTTCAGCCCCTCCACGATGATCGTCACCTTGTCGTTCTCGTCCTGCGCCTTCTCCGGGTAGATCGCCACCTTTTGCAGGTAGTCGACGAACACCACCAGGTTGCCGTTCGTGGCCTGCACCAGCTTGCCCACCATGTCCCGGATCGTCGAGAGCGTGGTGACGGCAGGGCTGGCCTTGAGCAGGATCATCCGGTCGGCGTACGAGGTCAGCCGGGCCAGGCCGCCGGAGGTCTTGTCGTTCTCCCGCAGGATTCCTCGTAAAGACCCCGTTGCCCCGCCCCGGTCCAGGTAATGGCGCGCGTGCTTGGAGACGATGATATCCTGCAGGTCCTTCATGCGCAGGCCCTTGGTCAGGTTCATCTCCGGCGGGTTGATGCTTTCCAGGCACAGCAGCCGGTTCATCAGGTGGGCTTCGGTGTGCTCGTAGGAGAGGAAGAACGAGTACATGTTGCCCGCCTTGGCGAGGTTCCGCGCGATCTGCAAGGCCGTCACCGTCTTGCCGATCCCCTGCGGCCCCCCCAGCAAGATCAGCTCGCCCCGTTGCAAGCCGCCCCCGATTGCCGCGTCGAGCGGGTCGAAGCCGGTCGGGATGGGGACGAAGTGGGAGAGGTCGCCCTGGACGACCGCCTCGTTCGCCTCGTTCAAAACCTGGGCGAGCGTGCGCGGGACGTGCATCCCGCGTTCTCGTGGCGTGCCGGATACCGTCTCGCTCTGTTGTGGTTCAACCATTAGATTTTTGACCCCGGCTCATAAGTGTCGTCGCCGTCGACCGGCTGGCGTACGTGTTGGTGTCGAAAGGACAAAGCGCTCAGATGGTATTCTAGCAGCGGCACGATTTTCGGGCAATATCCCTGCCCGTTGCGCTGGTGTGAATCTGTAACGATAACGATACAGATACCGGGGCTCTCCACCTGAGCCTGTGAAGCTGGCCGGAGTCGAGGAAAAGGGTGTCCCTGTCATGTACCACGCAAAGGGGCAGTATGCCTACATGGATGCACGTAAGGTAG
>JARRJX010000055.1:0-14010 GCA_037388645.1 Chloroflexota bacterium | reverse complement strand
CTGGAAGCAATCGGCCTTCCAGCGCCAGCACATCAGCGGATCAGCCTGCTGGCTGACAGGCTGACGCGCTGGCTAGCCCATTTCCTCAAAGGGGACGGTCATCCCCATGATGTTCCAGCCGGAGTCGACGTAGATCACTCCCCCGGTGACCGATCGCCCCCAGTCCGAGCTTAGCCAGACCGCCGCCCGCCCGATGTCCTCCTGGGACACCATGCTGCGCAGCGGGGCGACTTCCTCATGGTAGTGCAGCAAGTTGCGGAAGCCCGCCACGCCGGACGCGGCCAGCGTCTTGATCGGCCCGGCGGAGATCGCGTTCACCCGGATGCCCTGCGGCCCCAGGTCGCTCGCCAGGTAGCGCACGCAGGATTCCAGTGCCGCTTTGGCGACACCCATCACGTTGTAATTGGGCATCACGGCCACACCGCCGTAGTAGGTCATCGTCACGATTGAGCCGCCCTTTGGCATCAGCTTCTCCGCCCGGCGGGCCAGCGCGACCAACGAATAGGCGCTGATTTCCATAGCGGTCTTAAAGCCATCGCGGCTGGTATCGACGAAGCGCCCGCTCAGGTCTTCGCGCTTGGCATAGGCGACGGCGTGCACCAGGGCGTCGATTGTGCCGTGTTTCTTCTCTACCTTCTTAAACACACGGTCGATGGCGGCGTCGTCCGTCACATCGGCCATCTCGATTACCTTCGCGCCCACGCTCTCCGCCAGCGGCACGACGCGCTTCTCCAGCTCAGGTACCGCGTAGCTGAAGGCCAGCTCCGCGCCCTGCTCGTGCAGTGCCTGCGCGATCCCCCAGGCGATCGAGTTCTTGTTTGCCACGCCGAAGATCAGCGCAGTTTTCCCCTCCAGAATGCCCATCGATGTCTCCTCAAAAACGATCTGAACACCCGCACGCCCGATCAGCCGCGCGAGACGTATGCGTTATCGGCGATCCAGAAACGCCACGGCCTGCTCTTCCAGGGTTCCGGCACCGTGCCCAGCCCGACCCGTGGCCCGCTGCTGATTTGCAGCGAGTCCGTCGACCCCCCATCTTCGAAATACAGCGGGCTGTCCGCTGCGGTCAGGTCGAGCTGGTTGTGTGTCTCATCAATACCCAGAGCAAGCGTCAGGCGACCAGGGCCGCTCGTCCATTCCTTCTGCGGACGGCCTGAGCGCCGGTTCGCCATAAGTTCTAACCCGGAAAGTGGCTCAAGGGCACGCAGCAAAACCGCGGCGGGGTATTCCACCCCCGGCGGCTTGGCGATCACGTTCAGCATCCAGTAGCGCCCGTATATAAAATAGACGTAGCTGAAACCCACCGGCCCGAACATCACCGCGTTGCGCGGCGTCCGGCCCCGGTGGCCGTGCGAGGCGCGGTCGTCCCAGCCGGAGTATGCCTCCGCCTCGACGATCCGCCCGGCGGCCCGGCCTTCCGCACTCTCGTGGACGAGCACCTGCCCCAGCAGCGAGCGGGCAACCGTGACCGTATCGCGGGCGAAGAAGGATTGATCCAGTCGGGACATCGAGCCTGGGGACGATCACTCGCCCTTGCGCACCACCTCGCGCACGATGTAGATCGGCTTGTGCTGCGACTCGAAATAAGTGCGCACCACCAGCTCGGTCGTCAGGCCGAGCAGCACCGACTGCACGCCCAGCCCGAAGAGCATCGCGGCCAGCTGGAGCAGCGGCGAGCGGTTGAGGTGCACGTTGAACGCGAAGCGCTGGATCAGCGCGCCCAGGATCGAGAGCAGCCCGCCGCCCATCAGGGCAAAACCGGCGGTGCCAAACAGGTACATCGGGCGGGTGCGGTAGGAGAGCAGGAACTTGACCGTGATCAGGTCGAGGATGACCTTGAGGGTACGCTCCAACCCGTATTTGCTCACCCCGGCAATACGTGGGCGGTGGTTGACGACCATCTCGGTGATGCGCGCCCCTGCCGCCGCCGCGAACACGGGGGTGAAGCGGTGCATCTCGCCGTACAGACGCACCTCTTTGAGCACCTCGTGGCGGTACGCCTTGAGCGTGCAGCCGTAATCGTGGAGCTGCACGCCGGTCACCCTGGAGATCAGCCCGTTTGCCAGTATGGAGGGGAGCCGCCGGGTGAGGAAGCGGTCTTTCCGGCTGCGCCGCCACCCGCTGACCACGTCGTACCCCTCGTCCAGCTTATCCAGCAGCGCCTGGATGTCGGCGGGGTCGTTCTGCAAGTCGGCGTCCATCAGGACGACCACCTCGCCGCTGGCGTAGTCGATCCCGGCGGCCAGCGCCGCCGTCTGCCCGAAGTTGCGGCGCAGGTTCACGAAGATCACCCCATCCGTCTGCGAGGCGAATTCGGTCAGCCGCGCGGCGCTGCCATCCCGGCTGCCGTCGTTGACGTAGATGATCTCATAATTCAGCCCGGACGGCTCCAGCGCGTCAAGCAGCTCGCCTTGCAGCGCGTCCAGGTTTTCTACCTCGTTGTAGACGGGGACCACCACCGAGAGGTCGACCGGCGGGGCGGTCTTCGACACGTCGGCCAGGGTTTCTGGTTCACGTATGACCATGAAATAATCTCTTTTCACCAGTGTGCAGGGCACACCTATCCATCCAACCGGCGCTAATTATGTGTGGTCGGGCGTTTTATCGCAAGGAAAAACAGGCTCTCACTCACGAACGTCGACGTGGCCCACGACGACGTAGTCCGGGCCGACTTCCTCGCCGGACAGCACGGCCAGGCGCAGCCCGCTGGCCGGGTTATACAGCCCGACCCGCAGATCGTAGCGCCCGGCGGGCAGGTCGGGGGGCAGCGAGATCGCTCGCCGGTCGACGGTCACTGCGCCGGGCGTCCAGCCGGTGGTGGGCAGCAGTCCGGCGGCAGGCACGCCGTCGTGCTGCGCCCACAGGTTCCCCTCCTCGTCCACCAGGTGCACGAACACGTGGAACGAGTCGAGGATTTCCACCGGGGATTCCCAGGCGAGCGCCAGCCGGACCAGCCCGCCGGGCGGCGCTTCTCCGTCGACGACCGCAGCGCTTTGCAGGTTGATCGGGCCTTCGAAGGCCGCGCCCACCACAGTGTAGGTGGGGTCATCCGGGCCGGAGACCAGCGCCAGGCGGTGCAGCAGCCCGAACCAGGAGCCGTCCAGGTAGTAGAATCGATCCAGCAGGGCAAGCGAGACCACCCGCGCCGGGTCGGCGTGGGCCTCGTCGGCCAGCACCACCTCAAGCGGCTGGGCGGGGTTTTCCAGGGGCAGCCCGTCGAGAGCGGCCTCCACCTGGGCGGAGTCGGGGGGCCAGCGAGGGAGAGTGAGCGGGATCACGTCCCGGTCGCCCAGCCCGGTCAGCGCGGCGGCCTGGTTAGGGGGATAGACTAGCACCAGGCTCCCCGCCGCCCCGGCTTCGAGCGAATCGGACAGCGCCGCGTAATCCTCCGCCATGAGGCCCGGCTCCGGGGCCAGCCGCGCATAGACCTCGTCGGCCAGCGCCCCCTCGGCCCCGATCACCTCGAAAAGGCGCAGCGTCCCGGAGCCGCTCTCATATGACCCGACCAGCGCCAGCCGCGCGCCGTGAGGCTGCGCGCCGATGGGTGCCTGCGGGCCGCCCTCGAACACGAATACCCGGTCACCGGCGGCCAGCCAGCGGGCGAGTCGGCGGCGCTGGTTGGCGCTGTCCAGGCGCAGGCGCTGGTAATCGCCCACGCGTGGCCCCAGGTAGGCCTCCATCTGCTCCCACGATCCGCTCACCAGCAGGTCGACCGGCGCGCCGCCCCCCTCGCGCCAGGTCGACAGCAGGTCGGCGGCGGCGTCTGCCCGCCCATACCCGCTGGGGTCGCCCGTGATGTACTGGATGACGTCCGAGCGGGGGAGCGGCGCGCGCGCCGGGCTGGCGATCAGGACGGCGTCGAACAGCAGCATCAGGCCCAGGGTGAGGGCCAGCGTCACCCCCCCGCCAGCCTGGGCCGCCGATGGGCGGCGCGCGCCGAGCCGCTCGACCGTCAGCGCCAGCCCCAGCGCGCTCAGCACGACCAGCGGGGGGATCGAAGGGAGCAAATAGCGGGCCGCCAGGAAGCCGGTCGGGCGCTCGACGGCCACCTGGACGAGCGCGAAGCCAAACGCGGGGATTGTAAGGAACAGCGTCTCCCGCCAACGCTCGCCTCGGATCGCCCACGCCCCGGCCAGCGCGGCCAATAGCAGCGCCAGCGGGCCGACGTAGCGCAGCAGGATGTCCAGGTAATCGGCCAGGTCGCGTCCCAACTGCGGCCCGGCGGTGCCGGTCGAGCCGAGCGGGTTGATGGAATCGAGCGATACCTGGTACAGCGCTGCGGGGGTCACCCCGCTGAGCGCGGCCTGGCGATACGTCCAGGCGACCAGCGCGGCGGCGAGGGCGATCCCCAGCAGGCTGATCCCCAGCGCCTTCAGGCGGTCGGCGGGCCGGGAGAGCAGCGCCACCGCCGCAAAGGGAACGGCCAGGTAGAGCAGGGCGGGGGTTTTCACCAGGTACGCGCCCGCCAGCGCCAGGCCCATCGGCAGCGCCAGCCAGGGCCGCGAGCGGCGCGCCACCCGCACCGCCAGCAGCGTGGCGAGCAGGGTCAGCATCGCCAGCAGCGGGTCGGCCAGCGCCTGCCGCTCGTGGAATATGGCGAAGGGCACTACCGCGTAGAGCAGCCCGGCCAGGAGGCCAACCCGCCGCCCGCCAAGCAGCGAGCCAAGCGCGACGCAGCCCGCCGTGGTGAGCACCCCTGCCAGCGCGGAGAGCGCCCGCGCCACCCACAGCGACTCCGGCCCGGTTGGCTGGAAGAGCGCGATCAGCACCGGCTGGAGCGTCTTGTTGACCTCCAAACCGACGAACAGGTCGCCTTCCAGCACGGCCCGCGCCCGCACGATGTGGATGCCTTCGTCCAGGAACATGGGGAGGTTGTCGAGGGCGGCGAGCCGCAGACTGGCCCCCAGCAGCAGGATGAGCACGACCCACAGCCAGAAGGGGCGGATGTCCACCGCCCGCCCCGGTTGCCTATCGAAGTCGATACCCATCGTTATCCAGGCTGCCTTTCCGCTGATCCACGCCCAAGCGCCGGGATTTTATCCCGCCGTGGCGATTCAGGGAAAATGCGCATTGGTTTTGAGGGAAGGCTTTCCAAATGGAAGCAAAAAGAAAAGAGGGGGCAACAGTGTGTCGAGGTGAGGGTGGAGTCCGGGTGCTGCCTGACAGGCGACCCCGGCGGGCGGCACCGGGAAGTGTCTTTGTCGAGCAGGCTGCGCGAGCAGGAGTCGAGAATGGAGAGTGGATCGTTGCCCCTTGTTGATCGCAGCACCAGGAGTATACCAGGGAAATGTTAAATTTGTGTTATCTTTCACATCTGTGAAAGGCGGTCGGTCGGTTTGTGTGTCTGTGCCCTATCCGGCAAAGCGCGAGTCTAGCGCCAGGGTGCGCTCCAGGCCCTCCTCAAGGGTGGTCTGCGGCGTGAAGCCGAGCAGCGCCTCGGCGCAGGTCAGGTCGGCGCACATCCGGGCGACGCCGCCCGCCTGCCCGGCGTTGTAGATCGGGTTAAGGTCTCTGCCCACCAGCCGGTTGATCGCCCTCACCAGGTCGTTGAGGCTGGTCTCCCGCCCGCTGCCCACGTTGATCACCTGCTGGTCGATTCCCGGCGCGCTGGCCGCCGCCACCAGCGCGTCGACCACGTCGTCGACGTAGACGAAGTCGCGCGTTTGCGCGCCATCCCCGAAGACGACCAGCGATGCGCCGGTCAGCGCCGATTTCAGGAAGCGGGGGATCACGGGCGGGTGCGAGACGGGAAGCTGCTGGCCGGGGCCGTAGGCGTTGAAGATGCGCAGCGACACGGTCTCGATCCCCCACTGCGCGCCGATGGTGCGCACGTAAATCTCGGCGGCGATCTTGCTGACCGCGTAGGGCGAGCCGGGGTTGAGGGTCAGTGCCTCGTGGAGGGGCTGCTCGTCCTGGTTCCCGTAGACCGCTCCGGAGGAGGTCAGCACCACCCGCCGGATGCCCGCATCGCGCGTCGCTTCCATCAGGCTGACCGTCCCGCCGACGTTGACGTGGTTGTAATCGCGGGGGTACATCATCGATTCGGGGACAGACACCCGCGCGGCGAGGTGGTAGACGCAGTCGACGCCCTGCAGCAGCGTCCACAGCTTGGGGATGTCGGCCACGTCCCCCCGCTCGAACAACACGCGCCGGTCGAGGCGCTCCTGGTCGCCCGCCAGCAGGTTGTCGAGGGCGCGCACTTCGTGCCCGTCGCTCACCAGCCGGTTGGCAAGTGCCGACCCCAGGAAGCCCGCTCCACCCGTTACCAGAAATCGCATGAGAATCCCTTTCTATCCAGGAATTATACTCAGAACCGGGCCGGAGACATAGCGCCCCGGTGGCGGCTAGGGAAGCGTGAAAAGACCCTCCCGCTCGCGCACGACGATCTCGACCTGTTGGCTGGCGGTGATCGTGCAGGCCGCCTGGATCGTGCCGGGGCGGGAGAAGCGCTGTTGAAGCGTGTGGCCGGGGGCCACCCGGTAGGGTCCGACCTGGTGCCAGGCGCTGTCCTCGTTCTGGATGACCAGCACGTCCCGGACTCCCAGGATCAGCTCGAAGGAATGGGGCGGGGCACCGGTCGTATCTCCGGCGGCGAGGCGCTCCGCCGTGCCCGCCGGGATGACGATCACGTACTGGCGCAGCTCTTCGTGCAGCGCTGCGCCCCGGTAAGCGGCCACGCCCAGCCCGATCGCCAGGAACGCCAGCGAGACCACCCAGCGCAGCGCGTGTTTCTCGACCGGCGGGGCCATCAGCGTTGGCGGCTCCTTAAGAGATGCTTGAGGTCGCTCGCCATCTCCTCGCCCGTGGTGCCGTAGGAGAAGACCTCCACCAGATCGCCGCCGTCGAGCACGTACACTGCTGCCGTGTGGGTGACGGAGTAATCGTTCCCCCCGTCCTCCGGCTCTTCGATGGTGTAGTACGCGCCAAAATCGGCCAGGATGGCGTCCAGGGCATCCGGGTCGGTTGTGCGCAGGCCGAGGAAGCGCGCGTCGAAGTTGGTCACGTAGCTGCCGAGCTGCTCGGCGGTGTCGCGCTCCGGGTCGACGGTGATCATCACCACCTGCACCGCGCCCGCCTGGTCGCCCAGTTCCTCCATCGCCCGTTTGATCTGGTACATCGTCGCCGGGCAGACGTCCGGGCAGTAGGTGTAGCCGAAGTAGACCAGCAGCAGGCCGTCCCGGTGCTCGCTCAGCCGGAACTGGCCCCCATCGTGGGCAGGCAGGGTGAAATCGGCCATGGGTTTAGGGGGGTTGAGCGTCGCGCCCTTGAACTCGTATGGCCCGCAGGCGGCGAGCGCCAGCAGGGTCAGGGCCAGCAGGGCGGCTGTTCCGGATTTTGGCGCGCAGGCGGCCATCCTGAGCGCCCTCGCCGCGCAGTTCCCTGGCGACACCACGCTGGCCGAGGAGAGCGCCGCCGACTTCGACCGCCTCGCTTCGACCGCGCAGCTTGAGCAGGTGCAGAGTCACCTGGAGGACGCGCTGGGGCGGGGCGTCTCCCCGGACGACATCCGCCGCTGGCTGGACTTCGGGCACGGCGTGGAGAGCCGCCGGGTGTGGATGGTCGACCCGATTGACGGGACGAAGGGCTTCATCCGCGGCGACCAGTTCGCGGTCGCGATTGGGCTGGCAGTCGGCGGGGAGCTGGTGGTGGGCGTCCTGGCCTGCCCGCTGCTGCCCTTTAAGGCAGATGGGGGCAGCGAGCGCGGCGTGGTCCTGGTGGCGGTGCGCGGCGAGGGAGCGACCATCGAGCCGCTGGCGGGCGGCCCGGCGCGCCCCGCCAGGGTATCCCCCCAATCGGAGGCCGCCCAGGCGCGGGCAGTCGAGAGCGTGGAGTCGGGGCACAGCGACCATTCGTTCTCGGAAGGTGTATACTGGGAGGCCGGTATCGGCGGGGAGCTGGTGCGGCTGGACAGCCAGGCCAAGTACGCCGCCGTCGCCGATGGACGGGCCGAGATTTACCTGCGCCACTCGCCCACGCCGTCCTACAAGTCCAAGGCATGGGATCACGCGGCAGGGGCCTTGATCGTGGAGGAGGCCGGGGGGCGGGTCAGCGACCTGGACGGCAGGCCGCTCGACTTCTCGACCGGGGCCAGGATGACCGCCAACAACGGCGTGCTGGCGACCAACGGCCCGCTGCACGACCGGATTCTGGCGGCAGTAAAATCGGCTGTGTGATGGTCTGAAAGGATCGGCGATCAGCCGCCCGTCCGCATGTCGACGATCTCGAGGTAGCGGCGCGGGTCCTGGGGGATGTCGTTCTCGCGCATCTCGAAGTGCAGGTGGAAGCCGGTGGCGTTGCCGGACATGCCCATCTGGCCGATGTACTGCCCCTTCGAGACCTGGTCGCCGCAGCCGACGAAGCGCGTCGCCAGGTGGCCGTAGTAGGTCGTCCAGCCGTCGCCGTGGTCGATGATGATCAGCTCGCCATAGCCGTCGCGGTGCCACCCGGCGAACACCACCACGCCGGTCTCCGCCGCGTAGACCGGCGTATCGGGGTCGGCGGCCTCGTCGATGCCGGGATGCCAGGGGGCGAAGGTCTGCGTCACGCGGTAGGGGGTCGACCCCAGCGGGTTGATCCACTGCTGCAAGCCGCCTGAGCCGTTGTAAGTCTGGCGGCACGCGCCGGGGTGATAGGACGCCTCCGGGCTGACCCCGCCGCCCTCCGTCCCGGTTCGGATCGGCGACTGCCAGGTCACGTACTGGCGCTGCCCCCCAGGGACGACGATCCGCAGCCCGGCGGGCGGCACGTAGCTGCTGTCGTACTGGTCGAGCTGGTTGTATTCCGAGTAGAGGATGTCGCCCGCCGTCACGCCGTACTGCGCGGCGATGTCGGCGATGGTCATCAGTCCGTCGCAGAGGTGATAGACGCCGTCGGTGGGCAGGATGTAAAGCTCCACGCCGGTCTGGATCAGGTGGATGTTGTCCTGGAGAGTCTCGGAGTTGGCCCAGAAGATGGTGTTAGGGCTGAGGTCGAACTTCTGGGCGATCAACAGCAGCGCGTCGCCGGGCTGGACGGTGTAGCGCAGGACGGCGGGCCGGGGCTTCACCGGGAAGCCGTCCGGGGCCAGCGCCACTTCCAGGTCGAGCGAGGCGGGAGTTGGCTCCCCAGCCGCCCGCATCGGATTGGCCTCCGGCTCCGTCGCCTCCGCTGTCGGGCGGGATCGGGCGGCGATGTCGGCGGCCAGGTCTTCCAGGATGTCCTGGCCGGTCACGAAGCGCAGCACGTCGTTCCCCCAGCGGAAGCCCCCATAGGCCAGGGCAGCCAGCGCCATCAGCCAGGGCAGCAGGCGCAGCAGCGGGGATCGTCTTCGGTAGCTCATGGCTTGAGTATATCGACAAAGCCGCAAACCGAATAGGGCGGCTCTGGGCCTGTCTTACGCCGTGACTTCCGGCGCGTAGGCGGGCCACTCGGTCGATTCCTGGTAGGCGTAAGCCGCCCGCAGGATTTTCTCCTCCTGGAAAGCCGCTCCCATCAGCTGCAAGCCAATCGGCAGGTTTGCCTCGTCGAACCCGCAGGGCACGCACACTCCGCAGATTCCGGCCAGGTTGGCGGCCAGCGTGAAGATGTCCGAGAGGTACATTTGCAGCGGGTCGTCGATCCGCTCCCCGATGCGGAAGGCGGTCGTCGGCGAGGCGGGGCAGGCGATCACGTCCACCTCGGCGAACGCCGCGTCAAAATCCTGCTTGAGCAGGGTGCGCACCTTCTGCGACTTGAGATAGTAGGCGTCATAATACCCCGCCGAGAGCGCGTAGGTGCCCAGCATGATCCGGCGCTTGACCTCCGGGCCGAAGCCCGCGCCGCGCGTCTCGCGGTAGGTCTCCCACATCGAGCCGGAGGTGATGCGCGGCCCGTAGCGCACGCCGTCAAAGCGGGCCAGGTTGGCCGAGGCCTCCGCCGGGGCGAGCAGGTAATAGACCGGCAGCGCGGCGTCGGTGTGGGGCAGGCTGACCTCTTTCACCACCGCCCCCAGGTCGGCCAGCTGGTCGACGGCGGCGCGGATGGTCGTCTCCACGGCGGGCTGCATGCCCTCGACGAAATACTCCTTTGGCACGCCGACCGTCAGGCCCTTCAGGTCGTCCTTCAGGGCCGCCCGGTAGTCGGGCACCAGGGCATCGAGCGAGGTCGAGTCGAGCGGGTCGTGCCCGGCGATGGCCCCCAGCAGGTGGGCCACATCGGCCACGCTGCGGGCGAAGGGGCCGATCTGGTCGAGCGAGGAGGCGAACGCGACCAATCCGTAGCGTGAGACGCGCCCGTAGCTGGGCTTTAAGCCGACCACCCCGCTGAGCGAGGCCGGTTGCCGGATGCTGCCGCCCGTGTCGGTGCCCAGCGCGCCCGGCGCGAGCCGTGCGGCGACCGCCGCCGCGCTCCCTCCGCTGGAGCCGCCCGGCACGCGCTCCACGTCCCAGGGGTTGTGTGTGATCTGGTAGGCCGAGTTCTCCGTCGACGACCCCATCGCGAACTCGTCCATGTTGGTCTTGCCCAGCATCACCGCGCCCGCCGCCGCCAGCCGCTCAAGGACCGTGGCGCTGAACGGGGGGTAATAGCCTTTGAGGATTTTCGACCCGCAGGTCGTCTCCACGCCTTTGGTGCAGAGCACGTCCTTATAGGCCAGGGGGATGCCCAGCAGCGGGCTATCCTCGCCCCTGGCGCGGCGCGCGTCGGCCTCTTTTGCCTGCGCCAGCGCCCGCTCGGCTGTGACGTTCAGGTACGCCTGGATCGTGCCGTCGACTGCCTCGATGCGATCCAGGTATGCCTGGGTCAGCTCGACGGACGAGATCTCGCCCTGGCTCAGCAGGTCGTGCGCTTCTTCGATGGTGAGGGTGGTCAGGTCGGTCATGGCGCGTCATCCCAGATCGCTTCCACGCGGAACATGCCGTCCGCTTTGTCGGCGGAGTTGCTCAGCAGGTCGTCGCGCGGGGTGCTGGGCCGGGACACGTCCTCCCGCAGGACGGTGTTGACCGGCAGCACGCTGGCCGTCGGCGGGATGTCGTCGGTGTTGATAGCCTGCAGGCTGCTGGCGTAATCCAGGATGGCGGAAAGCTGCTCGCGGTAGCGGGCCTTCTCCTCGTCTGTCAGCGCAAGCCTGGCTAGCTCGGCGATGTGCTCGACTTCTTCGAGACTCAGGATCATAAGTGCGTTCCTGTCTGTGGTTGGGTTATGCGCCGTCCTTTAGGACGCCGTCCTGCGGGACGGCGTCCCGGAGAACGGGCGAATTATAGCACGCGGGAGGTTGGCCCGTCGAGGGCACGCAGCAGTTCCGGGATGCTCACTGTCCCACCTGTCTCAGTTCCCAGGCCAGGTAAATTCGTGTTACATTTGTCGTCGTGGCTCCTGTGATACGGTTACTCACCACGCTATCACGGAGTCGCATTTTATTGAGAATACTGCGGATGGCGTCCCGACGCCGGTTGGTCGCTTGCCCTATGGATCGGGCGTCTATCCCTCTGGAGCGTGTTATGCCTCACACCGTTCTCGACACCCTGGTGGTCGACCTGGCCGCCCTGCCCGGCTCCGAGCGGCTGTTCAACCCGTATGGGCCGCAGGATCGGCCCGGCGCGGCGATCCGCCGGGCCAACCTGACTCGCTACCTGTCCGACATGCAGCGCCGGTCGCCGCGCGTCCTGATGCTGTTCGAAGCGCCCGGCTACCGGGGCTGCGCGCTGAGCGGGCTGCCGGTCACCAGCGAGCGGATCATGCTGGAGGGCATAGAGAAGTGGGGCCTGTTTGGTGAGGGCTATCGTAAGACGAGCGACAATCCGCAGGGCGTGGCCGAGATGACCGCCACCATCCTGTGGAGGGCGCTGGTCGAGCACGCCGGGCAGCCGCCCCTGATCTGGAACACCGTCCCGCTCCACCCTCATAAGCCCGGCGAGCGCCAGTCGAACCGCACTCCCACCGTCGCCGAGCAGCGCATGGGCGGTGAGTTCGTAGGCCGCGTGCTTGAGGTATTCGATGTCGAGCTGGTATTGGGGGTGGGGCGCAAAGCGCAGCGCACCCTGGGCGAGCTTGCCGTCGATCACCTGCCGCTGCGGCATCCCTCCCAGGGCGGTAAAGCGGCGTTTGTCGAGGGGTTGGTGGCGGCGCTGGCGAGCCTCGAACGCTAGCGCGTGTTGTGTACTTTTTGGCCCCAACTCTGAGCTTGAAACTCTGGTTCACCCTTCTCCCTGAGAGCGTTTCCGGAAAGGGTGTATTGGATGAAGAAACCAGGGTCACTCACCCTGTCGGCTCTGATTTCTCCGCCGCAGGCGGAGCCAGAGCAGCGCTCTGGTAGTGCCCGAAGGGTACTTTTTACTTCGTAGCCGCGGGTTTCAACCCGCGGTGGTGGCTGGCGTTTATACTGCTCTCGCCCCGGCTATTGGAGAAAGCCGGATCTGGCCGTGATGCGGGTTGAGCCGCCATCTATCTGCGCCTCGCTGCTTTCCTCCGACTTCCTGAGCCGGATCACGTCCAGCGGCACCAGCAGGGCCATTCGTGTCCCCTTGCCGATCACCGAGTCGATGTGGACGTTCCCTTCCAGCAGGGCCGCGCGCTCCTGGAGGTTGAGCAGGCCCAGGTGCCCCTCGCGGCTGCTGGCTGCCGCCAGCGCCTTCTCCACGTCGAAGCCCAGCCCGTCGTCGATCACCTCGGTGAGGAACGTATCGTCTTGCAGGCTCACCTGGACGCGGATCAGGTCGGCGTTGGCATGCTTGCGGGCGTTGGTCACCGCCTCGGTGACGAAGGAGAAGACGGTCAGGATGGTCTGGGAGTCCAGCAGCGAGTCGCACGTCGGGTCGAAGTCGATCGCGACGTTCTGGTCGTACGTCTCTTGCATCTTATCCGCCAGTTGCCGCAGGCCGGGCTCCAGGCCTTGCTCAAGCGATTTGGGGCGCAGTTCGAAGAGCATCGCGCGGATTTCTTTGGTGGTCTGCCGCGCCATGTCTTCGATCTGGTAAAGCTCGTTGAGCGCCTCTTCAGGCCGCTTTTCCAGCAGCTTGCGGATGAAGTTGAGGCGCATCGTGATCGCCGCCACGCTTTGCGTGGGGCCGTCGTGCAGTTCGCTGGCGAGCTGGGCGCGGGCGTTCTGCTCGACGTTCACCAGCCGGTCGCGCTGCACCATCAGTGACCCATACATCCGTGCGTTCCGGATCGAGGCCGCCGCCATGTTGGAGACCGCGCGCATCAGCTCCACGTGGATTTCCTTGAAGGCGTCCGTCTCCTGGCTGCCGAACAGCATCACGCCATACCATTCGTCGCCGGAGTGGAGCGGCAGGCACAGCACGGAGCTGCAGTTGCCGAAGCTCTCGAAGTGGCGCAGTTCGGAGTCGGTGCTGGGCGAGCGGGCGATGGTCGGCTCGGAGTCTCGCAAGGCGTCTCCGATAGCGCCTGCGATACCTGGGGCGACCACGTAGCGGTCGCCGCGTGGCACGCTGGAGCTGGCCTCCTTGATGCGTAAAACTGTGCCCAGATCGTCTTCCGTCTCGTCAAAGAGCAGGATCGCGCCGAAGAGGTGGGGGCGCACGCCGACTCGGTCCAACGCTTCCAGGCCGAAGTTGACCGCCGAGTCCAGCACCCGCTTGGGGTCGAGCTTCGAGGCGCTCAGCACTTCCGCCATCTCGTACACCACATGCATGTACTCGGTCGCCAGTTTGGTGATCTCTTTGGCCCGTTTGCCCCGGTCGCGCAGGGCGGCCATCTCGGCCTCGTCCACGGCGAGCAGCGCGGTGAGAGGGCCTGCCGCCGGTAAGGTGATCAGCATCAGGATGGTGACCGGCAGGTTCAGGTTGTTCATGCCCAGTTGAACGGCCTGGATGATCAGCAGCCCGGCGGCTGCGATGCCGCCGACCACCAGCCCGGTGGTCAGGTCGAAGTAGAACCCGGCGATGACGACCGGTATGACGCTTGCCCAGACCAGGGGCAGGCCGCCGACCGCTATCGTTGCCAGGGCCAACACGGTGTCTGTCACGATCACGCTGGTGGCGATCAGGAACGACCACTGGTCGTTCGCCAGCAGCAGCGCGAGAATGAGGTTCG
>JARRJX010000054.1:0-13365 GCA_037388645.1 Chloroflexota bacterium | reverse complement strand
GGTGTCTGGCTGGGGGCGCTGGTCCTGGAGGCGCGCGGGGGCCAGGTCTTCTCTGAGGAGCAGGTTCGGTTGTGCCGGAACGTCGCCGACCAGACCGCCCAGGCGATCTATTCGCACCAGTTGCTGCGCAGCTCGCAGCAGGCCGCCCGGCGGGAGCACGCGCTGCGCGAGATCATCGAGCGCATCCGCGAGGCGCAGGACATCGAGTCCGTGCTGCGTATCGCCTCTGAAGAGCTGGCCGAGATGCTGGGCGACCTCGCGCCTTTATACGACTCGGCCCCGGAGCAGGCTTCGACCGCCCCGCTGGAGGATTTGAAGCGGCAGGGCGCGCTGAGCGCCGAGCAGCGGCTGATCGTGGAGAGCGTGGTCGACCAGGTTGAGCTGACGATCGAGAACCTCAACCTGCTTGAGCGCACCCGCCGGACGGCCCTGCGCGAGCAGTTGGTGAACGACGTCACCGCCCAGCTCCAGCGCTCGCTCAGCGTGGATCAGATACTTGAGACGACGGTGCGCACCCTTCAGAATGCGCTGAGCGACTACGATATTACGCTGCGCCTCGCGGACTCCTCCGCCGACGGCAGCGGCGAGATGCAGGAATGATGCAGGGTCAGATCATGGAAAACAAGTCTTCCTTTCGCAGAACCATCTGGCAGCGTCTGATCCAGCCCCACGAAGAGGTCACCGACCGGGGCCTTCAGCGCCGGACGCGCATGCTGTCCGGCCTGACGCTCGTCATGTTCATCACCACCCTCCCGATCGCGCTGAGCGGCATCGGGCATTGGCAGGCGTTGAACACCGTGGCGCTGGTCGCGGCGGGGTTGTTCGCCGTGAGCTACCTGCTGGCCCGCGCCCGCGTTCCGGAGACCGGCGCGTACCTGCTGGTGCTGGGGCTGGTGGCCCTTAACCTGGTCGGCCTGGCGCTGCTCGGCCAGTCCGCCTTCACCTACCAGGCGGCGATCTTCCTGATCGTGCCGATGCTCCTGGCGATGCTGCTGCTCGATACGGTGGGCACTGCCTGGCTGGCGGGGGTGACGCTGGTGGGCTTCCTGGTCTTCACCCTGGTGACGCCCTGGCTGCGCCTGGGGGATGTGGTGATCGCGCTGGTGGCGATCGGCTGGATCGCCCTGATCGCGATTGTGAAGGCCTTCGTCAGCGAGCACGACCTGCTGACCATCCGCGAGCAGTCTCGCGCCGTCGACCGTCAGACCGAATCCCTGGAGATTGACGTGCAGCGCATGCGCGGCCTGACCGACCTGGGCAACATCGTCACCGGCACGCGCGAGCTGAACCCGCTGCTCGCTCAGATCGTCGACCTGCTGGTCACGCGGTTCGGCATGTACCACGCCCAGGTCTTCCTGAACGACGAATCGGGCAAGCGCGTCGTGGTAAAGGCCGCTGCCGGGAAAGCCGGTGCGACGCTGCTGGCGCGCGGCTACAGCGTCGAAGCGGGCTCTCAGACCGTGGTGGGGCAGGCGGTGAAGAGCGGGGAGGTGGTGCACTCGCACGAAGCCGGTGGCAAGCTGACCCACGAGCTGGTCGAGTGGCTGCCCAACACCCGCTCGGAGATCGCGCTGCCGCTCCGCACGGCGGAGAAGACCATCGGCGTGCTGGACATCCACAGCGAGCAGGCGGGCGGCTTCAGCCAGGAGGAGATTTTCATCTTCCAGACCGTCGCCGACCAGCTCACGATTGCAATCGAGAACAACCGGCTGTTTGAGCAGGCGCAGCGCGACCTGCAAGACATCGAGCTGCTCAACCGCCGCCTGACGGGCGAGGCGTGGCGCTCCTACGTCACCGATCGGAATCGAACTCCGCTCGGTTACCAGGCCAGCCCGACGGGCGTGCTGCCCATCCAGTCCAGCGACGACACCATCCGGCTGCGCCGCAAGGATGGCGGGGTCAGCCTGCCGCTCAAGGTGCGCGGCACGACGATCGGCGCGCTGGACGTGACCCCCAGGAAAGGCGACGAGCCGCCCGACGAAGAGACCCGCTCGATGTTAGAAGCGGTCGCCGAGCGGGTGGCGCTGGCCCTCGACTCCACGCGCCTGGGCGAGATGGCCGAGCAGCGTGCCAAACGCGACCAGGTCTTGAGCACGCTTTCCGCCGAGTTCCAGGCGTCGTCCGACCTGCCCGGCATCCTGAAAGCGGCGGCGCGAGGCGTCAGCCAGGCGTTTGGGGCGTCGCGGGGGTTTGCTCAGCTCACCCTGCGAGCGGATGAGCCGTTAGACGAGGAACATAATCCCAGCCCGACCTCCGAGCTCGGGCCGGATCAGTAACCTGGATTGAAGCTTATGGCCGAACACGCGAAAGACGACAGGCAAGAATCACAGGCAAGACGGCTCGTCGAATGGGCCTTGACGGTAGACACCACCGACCCGCTGCGGGTGCGGCAGGGGCGGATGGCGGCGCTTATGGTGCTGGCGTTTGGGCCGCTGACCCTGATCCCCCTGGCAGTCGCCGCTTATCTGTCCGCCGGGGCGTCGTCCACGCTGCCCTTGATGGTAGGCGGGCGGATCGTGATGGTGGCGGCGGGGTGGGTGCTCATCTTTCTCATCAACCGGCGAGGGGCGACGACGCTTGCCGGGGTTTTGCTCGCCCTGATCGCGCTCCTCCTGGAGATCAGCCTGCTGAAGCAGAGCGGGCCGCTGACGACGAACGTGGTGGCGCTGGTCGTGCCGATCATTCTGGCGGGGCTGTTCGGCTCGCCCGAAGCGGCGCTGGTCTTTGCGGCGATCACCGCCGTGTCTTACCTGTTTATCAACCTCAACGCCAACCCGTCCTACCTCACCAGCGGTGCCCTCGCGAAGAGCGGCCTGGTCTACCTGAGCCTGGCCTTCGTCGCCGTCTTGTCGTGGCTGCTCGCCCGCACCACCAAGCAGGCCGTCGACGAGAGCGAGGAGCGCGGGCTGGCGCTGGTCGTCCAGCGCAGCGACCTTGAAGCCCAGATCATGAGCCAGTCCCAGCGGCTCCAGGCCACGATGGCCGTCGCCCGCGCCATCGCCGGGGCGCGCGACCTGGACGCCCTGCTGGACGACATCGTGCGGCTGATGCGCGAGACCTTTCGTTACTATCACGTCCAGGTCTTCCTGATCGACGAGGAGGGCCAGTACGCCGTCCTGCACAAGAGCACCGGTGAGGTGGGCCGCCAGTTGTTGGCCCAGGGACACCGCCTCCTGGTGGGCAGCCTGAGCGTGATCGGCCAGGCGACGGCGGGCGGCCAGCCGGTGATTGCCCGCGACACCGATAAAGACGCCGTCCACCGCCACAACGAATTGCTGCCCCAGACGCGCTCGGAGATGGCGATCCCGCTGAGCATTGGTTATGAGGTCATCGGCGCACTCGACCTGCAAAGCCGTGAGTCGGACGCCTTCTCGCCGGAGGAAGTCCCGACCCTCCGGGCGCTGGCCGACCAGCTCGCCGTCGCCGTTCAAAACGCCCGGCTGTTTGAGCGGGCGGAGGGCAGCCTGCGCCAGCTTGGGCAGGAGGTGACTCAGCACACCTGGGCCGAGTTCCTGGCCGAGGTGAGCGAGATGGGCCAGCGCCAGGTCTACGGCCCTGAGCCGGAGATGCTCCGGGCGCACCGCGACGAGGTCATCCGGCAGATCGTGGGGAGCGGCGGGGTGCTCTTCTCGGACGGCGCGGATGGGCGGCAGTGCTTCCTGGCGGCCCCGGTCGTCGTGCGTGAGCAGATCGTCGGGGTGATCGGCGTCGAGCCGAGCGAGCGGCACGAGTGGACGCAGAGCGACATCCGCCTGATCCAGGCCGTGGCCGAGCGGGCCGCCCTCGCCGTCGAGAACGCGCGCCTTTACGTCCAGTCCCGGCGCGCCGTCGAGCGCGAGCGCCTGATCGGCGACATGGTCACCAAGATGCAGCACGCACCTAACTTGAGCCTCTTATTAAAGAGCGTCACGGCAGAGTTAGCCAGGGCGCTCGGCACGGACAACGTTTATGCCGAGCTTGGCGTCGAGGCGTCACCCGACGATCGGCGGCAGGTCAGCGAGGTGGAAGTGGAAGAGCCGCGGGGCGGTTCGCCCTCGCAGATCGCCGCCACAGGCCAGGAGGAAGACCCGGCTACCACGGGTGAAGGGCCGGTTTTGCCTGACGAGCCGGAAGAAGCGAGGGCAGAGCTATGACCACACAGACACGAAGGGTATCCATCGACCTGCGCGAGCTGCCGATTGCCGTCAAGATCGTCGGCACGCTGCTGATCGCCCTCGCGATCAGCGGGGTGGTGACCGTCTCGTTGTTACGTCGCACCATCTTCGCCTCCCAGACCGACGTCGTGATGAACGACCTGGCCGTCCTCTCCCAGGCCGAAGCGTTCAGGCTGAACGAGCGGTTGGAGCGGGAGATCGAAACGTTGAGCCATCTCGGCAGCAGCACGACCATCCAGGCGGTGCTGCGCCGGTGGGCCCAGTCCGAGGGTGAAGTGCAGCTTCAGGACGACATGGTGCTGGCCGAGCGCGAGCTGGTGGCGCAGCAGGTCGAGTTGTTCCTGCAGACCAACGACGAGTTTAGCAGCGTCGCCCTGTTTGACCTGCACGGGAACCTGGTCACCGCGGTGCCGGAGTCTGAAGGGGATGCCCTGGCCGCGGATTGGGGGTGGGTGGAAGATGCGCTGGGGTCCCCGCAGGGTTTCAACCTGAGCAACCCGCAGGACAATAGGCTGTCCGAACACCAGGGCGTTCACATCGCCGTCCCCGTGATAACCACTTCCCCGACTATGGCCCCGTCGGAGAGAATGCTCGGCGTGCTGTACGGCATCTGGAACATGAACAACGTGCTCGACGTGGCGAGGTTTGGCAACCAGCAGGACGTCCTGATCCTGGCCCCCGGTGGGACGGTGCTGGCCGCCCAGGCGTACGAGATGGGCACGGAGCTGCCCACCGATCTCTACAGCCGTTTCAGCCACGGCGGCCCTGGCTCCTTTACCTACACCAGCCAGTCGGGTGAGGACTGGTTGTTCGGCTATACCCGGCTCGCCGACCTGGACATGGCCGAGGCGGGCACCGAGCTGGGCTGGATCACCGTCGCCCGCCAGCCGGCCTCCGTGATCCAGTCAGGGGCGAACGAGTTGCTGTCCCGCATCCTGTCGGTGCTGGCCGTTTTCCTGAGCCTGTCCGTGCTGCTGCTGTTATTGTTCACAATACGGCTGTTACATCCGCTGCGCAAGCTCACCCTCGCGGCCAGCCAGATCGAAAGCGGCGAGCTGCGCACCCCGATACCGGAATCGCCGCGAGATGAGATCGGGCAGTTGGCCGGAGTGCTGCGCAGCCTCGTCACCCGCTTGACCACCCGCCTGTACCAGATGCATACCGCCGTCGAGGTGTCCCGCGCTGCCGTGCTGACCCGCGACGTCTGGCAGATGTTGACCGATATCACACGAGCGCTGACCGAACAGCTTGGCTACAAGGAGGCCCACGTTTACCTGGCAGACCGCACCGGGCAGTATGCCTGGCTCCAGGCGATGGCCGGTGCGAGAAGCAGCGAGGACCTCCAGGAAGGGCAGCGCGTGCCCATCGACGAGGAATCGCTGGTCGGGCGGGCGATGTCGTATGGCTCGCTGGAGCAGGAGCTGACACCGGGTCAGGTGAAGGTCGCCCTGCCCATGCGCGTCGGCACGAACCTGTTGGGCGCGATTTACGTCGTCGCCCAGCACGAAGGCCGGTTGAGCGAAGAAGACCTGGACATCCTGAGCCTGGTCGGCGACCAGCTTGGCTCGGCGCTGGAAAACACCCGGCTGCTGGAAGAAACCGCCGCGAACGTCGGCGAGATCGAGGCCCTGAACCGCCGCCTGACCCGTGATGCGTGGCAGGATCACCTGGGTGCCGGACAAACCCTGCGCCACACGCTCGACCCGGAGAAGCGCTGGCCGGACGTGATCCACAAGGTGCGCCAGTTGGCCGACACGCGCGCCGAGACCTACATCGACGCGGATGGCCGCTCGGTGCTGGCCGTGCCCTTGAAGCTGCGCGGTGAGACGGTCGGCTCGCTGGCCGTCACCCGCCCCCCCAACGAAGGCTGGGCGCGTGACGAGGCGCTGCTGCTGGAATCCATCGCCACCCGGATGACGATGATCGCGGACGGCATCCGCCTGGTGGAGGAGGCCAGCATGCACGTCGAGCGCGAGCAGACGCTTAACCAGGTGTCGGCGGCGCTGCTCCAGCGTGCGGCGAGCGTCGACAACATCCTGCAAACCGCCCTGGGGCAGTTAAGCGGCGCGTTAGGCTCCGACCACGTCTCGCTGCGCATCGGGCCGCCGCCGGAAGAACGGGAGCGCCGTGGCTCGTCCGGCAACCACGATAGGCAGCCCGCCGCGCCGGACGAGCGGCCCGGCCAGCAGGCGCAGAGCAACGGCCAGCCTGGTGATGAGGGAGGACTGAGTCATGGTTGATCGTTTCATCAGGGGGACACTGCTTGAGGCAGTCAGCCGGCTGACGCGGGTAAGCCACTGGTATGAGGACATCCTGGATAAGGAGCGGGCGCGCTGGCTTGCCGGTTCGAGCCTGGTCCTTGGGATTCTGGCCCTGGTGGCTTCCTTCGGCGGCCCGCTGGTCGTCCCCGACAGCCTGTCTTATATCGTGATAAGCGGCTTCCTGGTGGCCGTGATCTGCGCCGGGGTGTACTCGCTCGTCCAGAGCGGGAGCCTGCGCACAGGCAGCTACCTGTTTATCGCCCTGCTGCTGATGATGGTGTTTGTGCCGAACCTGGTGCTCAGCACCCAGAACGTGCTGATGCTGGGGTTTGCCCTGCCGGTTATGTGTGCGGCCCTGCTCCTGGGGCGGAACTGGACGTACGCGGTAGCCATTGTCGAGGCGTTCTGCCTGGCGTTGTTGGGGATGATCGCTTTTTATGCGACCGGGAGTATGAAGGTGGCAGTCGCCCTGGAGCTTGGCTTCGGGCTGCTCTTCCTGGTGATGCTGACCGGGGTTGCCGTCGCGTTGGCAAACAGCATCCGCCACTGGTTTGACATATCCGACCGGATGACGCGCCAGCTTGAGGCCGCCGTCGTCGTCACCGAGACTGCGGCGTCCGCCATCAGCCTGTCCTGGCTGCTGAACGAGGTCGTGAAGCGCATTCGCCAGTCCTATGGCTTCTATCACGTGCAGGTCTTCATGATCGACCCGGAGAAGAAGGTGGCCCGCCTCGAAGCCAGCACCGGGCGCGCAGGCCAGCAGCTTTTGAAAGAGGGGCATGCGCTCTCCATTGGCTCGCAGTCGGTCATCGGCCAGTGCACGGCGCGCGTCGCCCCAATCGTGGTCAACAACGTCTCGACCAGCGCCATCCACCGGCCTAACAAGATGCTGCCGGAAACCCGCGCCGAGCTGGCCCTGCCCCTGATCATCCGCGAGCAGGTGATCGGTGCCCTGGACGTCCAGAGCGCCCAGCAGAACGCCTTCCGCGCCTCCGACGTGCGCTCCCTGGAGATCATGGCGAACCAGCTTGCCCTGGTCATCGAGAAGGTTCGTCTGGTTGAGGAGCTTCAGCTTCGCGCCGACGAGAACGAGCGGCTGTTTGACGAGGCGCAGCGCAGCCTGACCCAGATCGAGGACTTGAACCGGCGTATGACGCGTGAGGGCTGGAAGAGGGCTGGAACCGTTACATTCGTGGCCGGAGCGCGCGGGATGGCCTTGGTTATACCCGCCAGCGTGAGGAGACTAGGCCGGACGAAAGCTGGACGGCCCCCATGCGGCAGGCTTTCCAGGGCGAGCACAGCGTGGTGATTGAGCAGGCCCATCAGGCGCATATCGCCGCCCTGCCGCTGCGGGTGCGCGGCGAGGTGATCGGCGTGCTGGAAGTTGAGCGTGCTGGCGACCACCCCTGGACAGAGGATGACCTGATGATGGCCGAGGCGATGGTGGAGCGTCTTGGCCTGGCGGTGGAGAACGCCCGCCTGCTGGAGCTGGCGACCGAATCCGCCGAGCGCGAGCAGATCATCAACCGCATCGCGCAGGAGATGCAGTCGGCTGACACCATCGAGGGAGTCCTGCAAGGTGCCCTGTCCGAGTTGGGTGACCTGCTGGGCGCGTCCCGTGGGATCGTGCAGATCAGCCCCAAGGCGGGCGCGTTAGAGGAGCATCCACTGGCCGAAGCTCTGCCTGGTGAAGAGATGCAGGAGGTGTGAGCGTGCAGCGGTTCATTGACCGGTTAACCTGGAGTAACCTCTCAATCAGTGGAAAGGTCCGGGCCCACTTCGACGGACTCATGGTCGTGATTAGCCTGATCACGCTGGCGGCTTTCGTCGTCGTCGGCGCGATCCGCTCCCAGTTGCAGCAGACGGTGTCGACCGCCGTCGAGATGCGGGAGCTGACGCAGGACATGCGGCTGGCCGTCGAGACGATGGAGGGGCTTGAGTCGCGGATGGCCGACGCCATCTCTCAGCCGGGATTCGTACGAGACGTGCCTCAGATAGCCGCCGATCACGCCGCGCTGGCCGACTCGGTGTTGGAGAACTCCGATCGGGTGAGCCAGTTATCCGAAGACCTGTCGGCGCGGGCTTCGGTGGCTGGCATTGAGGCAGAGCGCAAAGACCTGGGGCTTTACATCGCTATCCTGCAAGATAGCTTCACCCTGATCTACAAGGAAGCCCAGAACCTGGCCGCTCCTGAAACCGGTGCCACCGCGATATTCGGGGTGCAGGGCGATCAGCTTGAGGCGTTGACCTTGCAGCAGGGTAACACCGATCTGATCGGCCAGATGATCCTGCTTCGCAGCCTGGAGCGCAGCCTCAACACACGCGGTGACTTCCAGGACCTGATGGCATTCCACGAAGCGGCGGATGCCTATCTACAGATTTATCAGGGATCCATCCCCGCCGCCCAACAGGTAGACGAGATACCGGCTGCCCTCGAAACCTATCGCCAGCAGGCGGACACGGTGAAGGAATTGTTCGACGAGCTGGAGCAAAGCCGCGCTGGTTATGCCAGGCTCCTGAACGACTCGCGTAACTCGGTTGGCCGGATGAACACCATCGCCCAGGGGCAGGCGGAAGAGGCCGTTCGGGTCGTGGAGCGCATCCTGGCCGGGGCGCGGATCGGAATCCTGATCTGGTCGGCGCTGGTCCTTTTTATTGGCCTGCTGTTGGCAGTCCTCTTCATTCGGTATGCCAGGCGCACGGTGGACGATCTGTTGTCCACGGCAGGACACCTGGTGGAAGGCGACTTCCAGGCGCGGGCAACCACCTCCAGTCACGACGAGTTCGGTCAGTTGGCCGCCAGCCTGAATTCGCTGGGGGAGGAGTTGAACGGGCTGGTCACCGGGCTGGAGCAGCGTGTGGGGGAGCGCACCCGCGACCTGAGTATTACCGCCGAGATTGGCCGCGCGATCGTTAAGCAGCAGAGGCCGCGCGACCTGATGAACGAGGTGGTCGAGCTGATCCGGCGGCGCTTTGACTTCTACCACGCGCAGGTCTTCCTGGTGGATGATGACGGGCGCAACGCCAAGCTGGCTGCCAGCACGGGGAGCGTTGGTCGGGAGCTGTTGGCCCGCCAGCACGCGCTGCCCGTGGGGTCGCAGTCGGTGATCGGCCAGGTGACGGCCCAATCCGAGCCGGTGATCGCCCTCGACACCGATACCAGCAACGTGCACCGGCGCAACGAGCTTCTGCCGGACACCCGCTCCGAGATGGCGCTCCCCATGCGTCTCGGCGACCGGGTCGTCGGCGCGCTGGACGTGCAGAGCGTCGCGCCCAACGCCTTCGACGAAGAGGACGTGGCGGTCTTCCAGATCATCGCCGATGACCTGGCGATTGCCTGGGAAAACGCCAAGCTCTATATCCAGCTTGAGGAGGCCATGCAGCGCATCCAATACCTGGAGCGCCAGATGACCGCCGACGCCTGGCAGGACTTC
The DNA here is from genome assembly GCA_037388645.1 of Chloroflexota bacterium. GTDB lineage: Bacteria > Chloroflexota > Anaerolineae > Aggregatilineales > UBA3940 > JARRJX01. Next base: position 3,516 of record JARRJX010000054.1, on the reverse strand, counting down.
CGTCTCTCCCGCAAAGATGCGCCGCTCAGCTACCAGTTGGGCGGAGACCGGATCGAGCCGCGCGGCGGTTCAACCCCTGAGCCGATGCAGCACGCGATCCAGATGGGCAGCGTCATCACCGAGGATGAGGGCAGCGACGAGATCAACCTCGCGATCCCGATCCGGGTGCGCGGTGAGGTCATCGGCGCGTTTGGGTTTGGCGGTGAGGCGCTGCGCGGCCTCAGCGAAGACGACGTCTCCCTGGTGACGGCAGTGGTTGACCGGGTCGGGCTGACTCTGGAGAACCTGCGGCTGATCGAGCAGACCGCGCGCCGGGCCGAGCACGAGCAGATCATCAACGAGATCACGGCTAAGATCGTCGGCTCGACGGACGTCAACCATATTTTGCAGACCACTGTGCAGGAGTTGGGGCGGGTCTTGAAAGCGCCCCAGACCAGCGTCCAGTTGGTGCAAGAGAACATGGGCAATAACAATGAGTGAAGCAGCTACTTACCAACGGCGGCAGTCGCGCCGCCTGAGCCAGTATTTGACCCTGGCCTTTGTGGCCCTGGCCGTGCTCCCTGTGGCGGTGTTGACGCTGCTCTCGATCAACAACGTGATCAGGCGCGAGCGGGTGCGGGTGTTTGAGCACCTGGGGGCGGTCGCCGACTCGCAGACCCAGACCCTTGAGCGCTGGCTTGAGGAGACAGAAGAGCGGCTGGTCGACAACGTCCAGGACCCGGTGATGGCGGGGGCGATCGCCACGCTGACTTCCAGCGCCGAGGCGGGGAGCGCCGACGCCGCGTATGCGGACGCGCGCGGGCTTTTCGCCGAGCACGCCCACACGGTGGTGGACGGCAACCCGTTTGACCAGCTTTTCCTGACCGGGCCAGACGGCGTGGTGCGCGGCAGCAGCCTGCCCCAACTGCTCAACCGTGACCTGAGCGGCGAGCCGTGGTTCCGGGCCGCCCAGGAGAGCGCACCGGGCGCTCTGACCTTTTTCGGCCCGGTCACCGACCCCTTCGACGGGCAGGAGAGCCTGTATTTCGTGCTGACCGCCCAGGCCGGGCAGAGCGGCGCAGGCCCCAGCTTTCTGGTGGGCCGGATGGGGCTTGAGGCGCTCCAGTCGATCATGGCGTCAGGCCCCTACCTGGGACAGACCGAGGAGTTCTTCCTGGTGCGGAGCGGGCGGCAGTATGTCACCCCGCCCAGGTTCTCCGATGGGCAGGGGCTGGCAAGCGGCGAGATTATCGGCACGGCGCTGGACGGAGTGGATGGCTCCGGCACCTGGACGGACTACCGGGGGGTGCAGGTATTGGGCGTCTACCGCTGGATCGAGCCGCTGAACATGGCCCTGGTGGGCAAGCAAGACCGCCAGGAGGCCCTGTCCGCGGCGGGGCCGGTCGTGATTGGCAACGCCGCCATTGGCGGGCTGGTAGCGCTCCTCACCCTGCTGGTCGGGCTGCTCAGCGCCCGCCGCGTGAGGCATCTGTTCAAGGATATGATCACCTCGGTCGAGCAGGTCAGGGAGAGCGACTACCAGCTCCAGATTCCCCGCACCCCGTTTATCGAGACCAACCAGCTTGCCGAGTCGTTTAACGGCCTGATCGGCCAGCTTCGTGCCATGAGTAACCGCCAGGAGGAGGTGATCCGGTCGCGCACCCGCCAGCTTGAGATCACGGCCCGCCTGGGCCAGGCGATCGCACGCGAGACCGACCTGGCGACGCTGCTCAACACCACCGTCGAGATGATCCGTGACCAGTTGGGCCACTATCACGCCCAGGTCTTTCTGCTCGACGACCTGCACCGCAACGCGGTGCTGCGGGCCAGCACCGGCACGGTCGGGCAGGAGCTGCTGCGGCGCGGCCACCGGCTGGCCGTCGGCTCCGAATCGGTGATCGGCCAGGTCGCCGCGCTGGGCGAGCCGGTCCTCGCTTCCGATACCGAGCACGCCGAGTTCTGGCTGCCTAACCCCCTGCTCCCGCGCACGCGCGCCGAGTTAGCCGTTCCCCTGCGCCTGGGTGATCGCATCATCGGGGCGCTCGACGTCCAGTCGGTCGACCCCAACGTCTTCGACGAGGTGACGATTGCTGCCCTCCAGACCATCGCCGACCAGCTTGCCGTGGCGATCCGCAACGCCCAGCTCCTTGAGGAAAAGGAGGGCCTGCTCAGCGCCTCGGTGCAGTTGACCCAGACCCTCACCCGCGATGGCTGGGAGCGTTACGCGGAGATCATCGACAGGCCGGGCGGGACGGTTGGGTATCGGTACGATCTGAGCGAGACCTCGACCCTGCCCGCAGAGCCGTTCCAGACCGCCCGTAGCAGCGACCTGAACCTGCCGATTGCGCTGCGCGGCGAGGTGATCGGCCAGCTCCAGGCCGAGCTTCCCGGCGATGGGAGCCTCACGGATGACGACCGCAAGCTGGTTGGGGCGGTGCTCGACCGCGTCGCGATGGCGTTGGAGAACGCCCGCCTGTTCGAGCAAACCCAGCACTCCCTGGCGGAGACCAACCGGCTGTACGAGGCCAGCCAGCGGATCGCGCTGGCGAACACCCTGGAAGAGCTGTCTGATGCGCTGATCGACGTATCGGCCTTTGAAAAGGTCGACCGGTCGGTCGTCTTGATCACCGACAACCTGCCCGATGACCCCAGTAGGATGATTCTGGAAGTCAAAGGCTCCCGTTTCAAGGATGTCAACGACCCGCTCTATGACCTCCCCAACAGCTTCATAGCAGGCGAGCACCCCCTGGGATATGGATTGCAGCACATCCAGGTGGGTGACGTGGTCATCAACGATGTCGAGAACGCCGACATCGACGACGCTTACAAAGACACCCTCATGCAGATGGGGGTGAAAGCGCTGGCCCTTTTCGCCATCTCCCCCATGCTGGCCGGGGCGACCACCCTTGGTTGGCTGGTCCTGCACAGCTTGGCGGAGCCGGAGGCGTTCAATGACTCGGACGTGCGCTTCCTCCAGACCGCCCTTTACCAGGCGTCTACCGCCCTGGAAGGCATCCGGCTGGTCGAGCTGACTCAGGCCCGTGCCCGCCGCCTCCAGGCCGCCAACGAAGTGACCCGAACCTCCACCTCGATCCTCGATACCGACATCCTGCTCCCGATGATCGTCCGCCAGATCGGCGAGGCGTTTGGTTATTATCACACCCAGATTTTCCTCATCGACCCGGCTGGCGAGTGGGCGGTGCTGCGGGCCAGCACCGGCGAGGTCGGCCAGGAGCTGCTCAACCGTGGTCACAAGCTGATGGTCGGCTCGCACTCCGTTATCGGGCAGGTCACCTCGCGTGGGGAGCCGGTCATCGCGCTCGACACCGACATCAACCCGATCCACCCGCGCAACGAGCTGCTCCCCGACACGCGGGCCGAGATGGCGATCCCGCTCAAGACCGGCGAGCGCATCATCGGCGCGCTGGACGTGCAGAGCATCAGCCCCAATGCCTTCGACCCGGAGGCGCAGGCTATCCTCCAATCGCACGCCGACCAGGTGGCCGTCACCCTGGAGAATGCTCAGCTCTTCCAGGA
>JARRJX010000053.1:0-7706 GCA_037388645.1 Chloroflexota bacterium | reverse complement strand
CGAAGCGCACCCCGCCGTACCAGTCGGTGCCCAGCGTGAAGGCGTTATGCTCCAGCAGGTGCTCGACGGATCGAGTGGGGTCTTGCTGGGCCTCGCCCCAGAACAGGGCGTAAATCCGGCTGTGCCCGCTCAACAGGCGGGCTAACGTGGCTTCCGTGGAGCTATCGGGCAGCGGGGCGATGCCCGGCCCGTCCGGATAATAGTAGGTAAACACCTCCCACTGGTTAGGGGCGTCCAGCACGACCGCTGCCTCCGGCCCGTCCTCGGCCAGGATGCGGGCGGCCATCGCGCGGTAGTCGTCGCGCGCGTACTGTGGGTCGAGATACAGGCCGCGCAGCCCGGCCCAGATGGGCGACAACCCGACCAGCAGCAGGATCGCCACCACGACCTGGCGCAGGGCCGCACCACGCCGCTCGGAATCGAGGACGGGCCTGCTCAACTCGACCGCCATCACCACGCCGCGCGCGACGAGCAGGTTGAGCGCCAGCGCGGCGGGCAGCAGGAACTTGAGGAACGGCTCGCTCATCACGTTCAGCCCGACGAGCAGGACGAGCGGCACGAGCAGCCAACCCGCCACCAACCCCAGCCGCTCCTCCCAGCGCAGGTAGCGGGGATCGGCCTGCGGGTCGACGGGCGGGAACAGGCCGACGGCGGCGACCAGCAGCAGCGGGATCAGGCCGCTGCGCGCGGCGTCGGGGGAGAGAGTGACGCCGTAGGCGAGCGTGCGGCCCAGCGTCAGCGCGCCGACGCTCCCGCCCAGCCCGCGCGGCCAGCGGGCCAGCTGATCGAGCGCGGTGGGCAGCCAGGGCAGGAACAGCAGCAGCGTCGCGCCTTGCAGCAGCGCCCACACCGCCAGCCCGTGCCCTTTGCGCGGGCGGCCCAGCAGCCAGATGACGAAGGCCAGCGTCTCTGCCCCGATCACGAGGGGGAAGCTGTAGTGGGTGTACAGCCCTGCGGCGTTGACCAGCACGTACCCGCCGATGATCGCCCCGGCCCGGTGCGGGTTGAATCGCCCGGCGGCCATCTCACCGGGGATGGTCAGCACCGCCGCCGTGAGCCGAATCGAGAGGGCAGCCAGCAGGGCCAGGAGGGCGTACATGCGCGCTTCCTGGGCGTAATAAACCTGGAAGGGGCTGAGCGCCGCCAGCAGCGCGGCCAGCAGCCCCACCCGCCGGTCGAACAGCCGCGCGCCGATCGCGCCGACCGCCGCCACGGTCAGCAGGCTGGCGAAGGCGGAGAGCGCCCGCAGCCCAAACTCGCTCTCCCCGACCAGGGCGCGCCAGCCCGCCAGCGCGAGGTAATAGCCCGGCGGGTGGATGTCGCCCGCCGCGCCCTCGACGATCTGTGATAAGGGGCGCTCGGCCAGGCGCGCCGAATTGCCCTCGTCGTTCCAGAAGGACTGCCCGCCCAGGTTGTAGAAGCGCAGCCCCCCGGCCAGCAGCAGGATCAGCGCTGCCAGGAGCAGGAAGGGGATCGTGCGTGGTCTGGAGGCGGTGTGGGGCATGCTGCGGGACGATCCTTCAGTCATCGTCGCCTGCCGGGCTATCTGGCTTACGAACAGCCAGCAGGGCGGCGATCAGCAGGACGACCAGCCCACCCAGGGCCACCCCCGGCAGCGCCACCGGCGCGTCGCGCACCAGGAAAGAGTCGATCACCGTCCCGGCGCTGGCCTCGATCACGACCGTGTGCTGCCCTTTTGAGCCGTGCCAGAGCAGCGCTTCCTCCCCCGGCTGGTCGAGGGCCTGCCAGGGGCCGTCATCTACCCGGTAGCGGAGCGTCGAGGGGGCGGCATCCTCCCCAAAAATCACCTGGAGCGAGCTGCCCTCGAAGCGGAAGGACAGCGACGCCTGATCGGCGGCTGCCCGGCGCGCCTCGCCATACGCATCCGGCCAGGGCGACCACCGGTCATCGGTTTCCACTGCCCAATGGTTAGCGGAGTGCCTGCCGGGGTACATGACCGCCGGTTGGGCGGTGTAGGCCTTCATCGAGTCGTAGACGGGCATCAGGGTGAAATCGGGCGCGGCCATCTGGAAGTACGCCTCCGGCACGCGGGCGGCGAGCCAGTCGTCTGAGGCCCGCTTGAAGTACCAGAAGTTGATCACGCCGATCCAGGGCCATTCCTCCTGGGCGCGCTGGTAGGCCAGCGGGGCCCAGCGGGCCTGCTGATCGAGCGTCACCCGCCCGTAGCGCGGCTCGACGTCCTCCGGGGCGGCGTTCCAGTTCATCTCGCTGATCCAGATCGGCTTCTCCGCGTCGCCGTGCTGCACCATGATCTCGCGGATCACCTCGTTGCGCTCGTAGTTGATGATGAAGGGGCGGCGTCTGTGGTCGGTCGGGCCGGACCACAGCCCGTAGCCCTGCATGGTGAGGATGTCGAAGCAGTCGCCCGCCCCGGCCTGGTACATGCGCTCCAGGAAGAGGTAGTCGCTCAGGTCGCGCCAAGAAAGCTCGGCAGTGGGGGCCAGCGCCCCGCTCAGCACGACCGCGTCCGGGTCGGCGGCCTTGATCGCCTGGTAGGCGGCGCAGAGCAGCGCGGTGTAGCCCTCCGGGTCGACGGCCTGCTCGCCCCACTCCGGGTAGATGTTCGGCTCGTTCCACACCTGATAGTAGCGCACCCGCCCCCGGTAGCGCGCCGCGACCGCGCCCGCATAGTGGGCGAAGTCGTCCAGATTGTCGGGCGGGGCGTAGGTGCCCATCTCGTCCCCCGCCGCGCGGCTCCAGGCAGGCGGGTTGCTCAGCCGGGCGATGATCCGGAGGTTGTACTGTTCGGCCAGGTCGACGATGTTGTCGTACTTGGCCCAGGCGTCGACCCCCGCCGGGTCGTTGCGCCGGTCGACGAAGTCGCCGCGCCCGTGGATCTCGATGTCCTCCCAGGGGAACTCCTGCCGAATCCAGGTGAAGCCCGCCTCGGCGATCAGGCGCACCTGTTCCTCGCGCTTGGCGACCTCAACCTCGTGATGCAGGAAGGTGTTGATCCCGAAGGGGTTCTCCCCGGCGTGCTCGACGGCGGCGTAGGGCTGTGTATCGGGGTGGCGGTAGGTCAGGTTGAGCGCGTATTGGGCCAGTCCGTTAACCTGGGCGGAGAGGTCTTCCTCCCCGGTGAGGGCGAAGGCGCGCGCCCGCAGCCCCGCGCGGAAGCCGGGTAGGCTCAGCGCCGCTATCCCCAGCAGGACGATCGCCAGCGCAGCCACAACAAGGTGTTTTTTTCGCATGCCGCCATTATACCGGGGATCGGGGTGGTGCAAAGAAGCGGTTTCCGGCCTCGGTGCCAGATGAGGCTAGAAACTCGTGTGCATGTACCGTATAATCACTTGAGCAGACCGCAGTCCTGATCTGCGTGAACAGCTTACCACGCAGCAGCAGGTGATTGATCCACTTACCCCAACCCAAAAGGAGACAAAAATGGCAATAAGCGAGCGACTGGTTGACGCGCTGAATGCCGAGATCGGCCTGGAATTCTTTGCCCACTCACAGTACCTGGCAATGGCCCACTACTTTGAAAGCATGAGTCTCGACGGCATGTCTGAGTTCTTTTACGAGCAAGCCGAGGAGGAGAAGGAACACGGCCTGAAGATCGTCCACTACCTGGGCGAGATCAACGCGCCAATGCGCGTCCCGGCGATCGACGCGCCTAAAAGTAACTTCCAATCCCCGCTGGAAGTGGCGGAGGTGTTCCTTGCCCAGGAGCAGCACGTCACCGACCAGTTCAACAGCATGACGGCGATGGCCCTGGAGGACGGCGATTACGCCACCTTCAACTTCTTGCAGTGGTTCGTCAACGAGCAGGTCGAGGAGATCGCCACCGCCAGTAAGATGATCGACCTGGTCAAGCTGGTAGGTAGCAACCTGATCATGCTTAACATGGTGGCCCATTCGATCGAAGAGGAATAGGTAGCCTGGCCCTGGTGTAGACCGCCAACTGGCTAGCCGCCGTTGGCGGTCGTGCGCTCCATCTCGGCGATGATCGAGGCCACTGTCTCGATCGCGACGCGCTGCTTGCGGTACAGGTCGGATTCGCTCATCGCCAGCCGCATGGCGACGTCGCGCACCTTGCGCCCCTGGATGAAACGCATCTCCAGGATGTTGTAGAGGATCCACTCGGTGGTCGTCATGCTGCGCTGGCCCTCCGGGCGCAGACTCTCGATCGCCCGCTGGAGCACCTCGCGCACCGCCCGCTGCGGGTTGCCGTCGTTGTCCGCCAGCGCCTGGCGCACCACGTTCAGGCTCATCAGGGCCGAGTCGGTCAGCTTTGGCCCGCCCCAATAGTGGGAGAGCGCGTCTTTGATCTTCTGGTCGAAGGCCGGGCTGTTCAGCATCGCTTCGTCGGGGGTGGTCAGCGCCTCGACGCCGCCGTACAGCGCCGCGCCGAGCCGCTGCTGGGCGGCGGTGATCTGGGGCAGCAGGCCATCCAGCGCAGCGAACACCTCCTCCTGCAATCGGCGGTCTTCCAGGGTTTCAGCAGTGCGCTCGGCGAGCACCATCAATATCTGCTTCTGCTCGTCGTCGAGCGTGTCCTCGACCATCTCAGGAACCTGCACCCCCAGCACGCCAACCAGCTGATCAAGGCCCTCGGCGGTTCGATGCAGCGGGATCAGCCAGAAGTCGCGCCACATCAGGAAGTCGCCCGTGGTGGTGATGTCGGCTGGCTCCGGCAGGTGGTTGTTGCGCACGTTGGCAGAAAGCGCCTCGCCGCGCTCCAGCTCCTGCGAGAGCTCGGCGCGCAGGCCAATCGCCTGTTCCAGGTGAGCGCCTTCCTCCGTCAGGGAGGCGACGAAGGCGGTCTCGACCTGGAGATAGTCGCATACTGTCGCCAGGATCACCTCCAACAACTGGCGGAAGTCCGTGCCGGTGAGCAGGCGATCCTCGATCTGCTCAATACGTCGAATCTCGGCCTGGTCGCCCGCGTAGACCAGCCACCGCTTGACGTGCGGGCTGACGATGGAGACCATCCACTGGAAGAATAAGGTAGCCGCCACCGCCAGGAAGGGCATGATTTCTTCGCCCGGCAGGCCGAGCACCGCGCTCGCGCGCGGCACCCACACGATAATGCCCAGCACCAGGATGCCCGCCAGCGGGCCGCGCAGGAAGAACTGGAGCATCTCGGCTTTTACCTGCCGGTCAGGCCGCAGCGCGCCAAAAAAGGCCAGCGGGTAGGCCATGAAGGTCAGCATCACCGTCAGCACGCTGTCGACCACGATCAACACGCCGTAAAACAGCGGGGTCGAGGCCAGCGTCTCGCCGGAGATCAGCAGGAAGGGGAAGACCGCCAGGGCCGGGGCGAGGTAAGGCACCAGCAGGTAGGTGATCCGGCGGCGCGTGGCGACCGTCAGCGTGCGGTTGCGCGCTCGGATCACGAACCATCCGCTAGATACCAGCGAGCCGATGAAGTAGGTGACGAACACCCCAAACAGCGGGCCGGGCCGGAAATGCGGGGCGGGGCTGGAGACCGGTTCGTGCACCACCAGGCGCGTCCAGAGCACCAAGGCCAGGAAAATACCGGCCACCACGTACAGCGAGCGAACCGCCCAGCGCCGCCGCCCGCGTGAGGGCACGCCAGTCATCGTCAGGATCGCGTCTGACAGGTGCACGTAAGTGGCCGGGACGAAGGCGATGCCCAGCCACTGAAAACGCAGCCAGGGCACGGCGGTGTCCAGCCCGGTGCTGTAGCTCACGCCCAGGTCGCCGATGTAGGTGATGAGCACAAAAAGCAGCAGGGTGCTGAAGGCCCGTGCGACCCGGCTGCGGATATCCTTGACTAGGCTGTAGAGAAAGAACGACGCGGCGACGATCGCGATGACCGCGCTCAGGCTGCGGTTGATGACCGGGCCGGAAAAGATCAGCCATTCTCGGAGGAATTCTATCATGGTGGGAATCGTTAACGCAGCATCTGACCAAAAAAGACGGCAATGTCCTGGTTCGGGTAGAAGAGGTCGTTGTACCCGCAAAAAACCAGCCCGCGTTTTTGCAAGAAACGAATGGCGGGGTAGTTCTTGGTCTGGGTTTCCACGATCAGGCGGCGCAGCTTGGTTTCCAGCGCCCAGTCACGAGCGGCGCGCAGCAGCGCCGTCCCGATGCCTCGCAGCCGGGCGGCCCGGTCGACGACCAGGTCGGCCACCCAGGCGGTCTCCTGTGCGAGCTCTTCGCGGACGTTGACGTACCCGACCAGCATTTCGTCCCACTCGGCCACCAGGAAGCAGTTGTGGAGCTGCCAGGAGCGCAGCAGCGCGTCGCCGCTGCGTGGGTAGAGCACCTTCATCGAGCGAGGCAGACGCTCAGGCCGGAACGCCACGTTGATCGTGCTCTCCAACGTGTCGTGGGCCATCTGCCACACGAAGTCGGTGCTGTCGGTGTGGTCCAGCTGCAGGGCGCTGTCGTAGTCACTCGGCATCGCCGAGCGGATCACCAGCGTGTTGGATGGCTCGATAGTGGACATAGGCGTGATTCTAGCAGAGGCACCCCATGCTGACAAAACACCTCCCTCCAGCCGACTGGAGCCTTGCGACGGCTTGTCTGGCCCATCGACTCGTGAGATAGTAGAGTCATCTATTCAGCATGGGCAGTTGGTGTAAAAAGTGGGGGACGGATATGAGGCGGTTTCTATTCGTAATTGGCTTGATTTTACTGATCGTATCCTGTGCTGGAGTGGCGATCCTCTCCACACGCGGCCCGACGACCGTCACCTGGGTGGCCGACCTGGCCGCGCCGACCGGCGAGCGCGTGCGGAATACGGCGTTAGACGGCCAGGTCGTGGCCCGCTCCCTGGGCGAGCGCCTTTTCGACTCGCCCGCTCAAGGGCCTGCCCTGGTGCTGATCGCTGCCCTGGTGGGCGCGCTGGCGATCACGCTGGCGGTTGTGCTCTGGCGGGTGGGGCGCTTCTGGCGCTGGCTGGTGGTCGGCGGTGGGGCGCTGCTGGTGATCGCCTGCCTGGTGCTGGGGATTGGTGGGTTGGGCCTCTTCTTGCTGGGGGGCGGCGCGGCCCCGATGAGCGTGGAGGCCACGCAGCCCGCGGCGGAGGAACCGGCGGAAGAGGCTCCGGCGGAAGAAGAACCACCGGTGGAATCGACCGAAGGGGCCGCCTTCAGCACTTCGACACCGAGCGTTATCGAGCCTGAAGCCACCGAGGAAGCCACCGCAGAGCCGCAGCCGACGCCGGAGATTGTCGAAGTTACCCCGCCGGGCGGCGAGGGCGAACCAGGGTCGGGCGGGGCGTTCACCTTTGTCGAGGCGGAATGGCCGGAGCGGATGGGGCGCGGCGATTCGGGGGTGGTGCAGATTCGGTTGGTGCGCCGGGCGGAAGACACGCTCGAAGTGACGGTCGAGGTGCCCGGCAACGTTGGCGAGGCGACCCTGGTCGAAGTGCCGGAGGGGGCGACCGGCAGCTCGCTGGAGACGGCGTTTGGCCCGGAATACCGCGCGCTGGCAACTGCCAGCCTGGAGAGCACGGGGTTCGACGTGCGGCAGTCGTCGGCCTCGGCGGGGTACCAATCGCTCTCCAGCGAGTCGGTTCGCTGGGCCTGGCTCATCAACCCGCTTAGCACGGGCAGCCAAACGATGGTGGCGACCGTTACCGGCCTGTGGGAGCCGGTCGACGAGCCGGATGCCTGCGCGGAAGGCAGCAGCTCGTGCATCGAGCACGAGCTGTGGTACGCGATTCTTGAAACCAACGTGCGCGACCCGCTGGTCGAGACCGGCCAACTGAACGTTTT
>JARRJX010000052.1:0-8921 GCA_037388645.1 Chloroflexota bacterium | reverse complement strand
GTCAGCCTTCCCGCCGATGGAGAGCGGATGAATCTCTAACGATGGCCTATCCACCGCAATCGATGGGCAAATCTCCAGCATGTGCGCGCCCAGCACCTTCACGTTGCCAGGCTCGAAGTGATAGGTATAGTCCTCCATGAAGGAGACGCCGCCCGCCAGCCCGGCCCCCATCACCTTCATCGCCCGGACGAGGGCCGCCGTCTTCCAGTCGCCTTCCGCGCCAAAGCCGTAGCCATCGGCCATCAGGCGTTGCACGGCGATCCCCGGCAGTTGGGCCAGGCCATGCAGGTCCTCAAAAGTCGTGGTAAAGCCTTTGAAGCCGCCCTCCTCCAGGAAGGCGCGCAGGCCAAGCTCGATCCGCGCTGCCTCACGAATGGTGTTCTGGTGGTGATCGCCCTGGCGCAGCGAATCGTCTATCTCGTAGGTGTCGTGATATTCCGCGACGAGCTGGTTGACGCTGTCCTCGGCCACCGCGTTCACCGCCTGGACGAGGTCGCCAACCCCGTAGCCGTTTATCGAGAATCCGAGGTCGAGTTGCGCTCTGACTTTGTCCCCCTCGGTGACGGCTACCTCGCGCATGTTGTCGCCGAAGCGGGCGATTTTCGCGCCTTGCAGGTCGTGCCAGCCGCAGGCCGCCCTGATCCAGGTGTCGATCTCGGCCTGCACCTCCTCATCCTGCCAATGCCCGACGATCACTTTCCTGGCGTATCCCATGCGCGCGCCGATGAACCCGAATTCGCGCCCGCCGTGTGCGGACTGATTCAGATTCATGAAGTCCATGTCAATCGACGACCAGGGGATGTCCCGGTTGAACTGCGTGTGCAGGTGGGCGAAGGGCTTCTGCAGCGCGCTCAACCCCGCGATCCACATCTTGGCCGGTGAGAACGTGTGCATCCAGAGTAGAAGCCCGACACAGCTCGGCGACATGTTGGCTTCCTGGCAGAGTGCGTGGATGGCGGTTGGCGTGGTGAGGACCGGCTTGAACACGACGTTGATGGGGATTCGGTCGGACTGAGCAAGCGCCTCGGCGATCTGGCGGGAATCCTCGTCAACTTGGTCGAGGGTGTCCTGCCCATACAGGTGTTGGCTGCCGGTAACAAACCAGACCTCAAGGGGATCGTATGGCTTCATAATTTTTGAACTCCTCGTATTGGTGAGGTAGCGAGTCGTCCAGGTAAATCAATAGACTTTTTGAGGAACGTAGGCCGGGCTGTTCCTCAATATTTCGATATGAATGATGCCACGACACCAGTCGACCGTTACCGATAACATGCTACCACAAGCGGAGGATAACTGTCAATGTTCTCAGGATTGATCAGGCTTGGGATACTGGTAAGAAGGGCTTGCGGTAGTGCTTGCTGCTTACATATTGACAAAGCCGGAAAACTGCATTAATCTGTTAGTAATACTGTTAACGTTAACGGAAGAAAGTCCATGGTTTGCCGGGTTTTTGGCCCCATCCTGGCCCCTCCATCCGCAAAAGTTGGGTGCTGTGAGCAAAATCACCATCAAGCATGTCGCCAAAAAGGCGGGCGTTTCGACCATGACGGTGTCGCGCGTGTTGAACAACCGTCCCGATGTGGCCGCTGAGACACGCAGGCGCGTCCAGGAGGTGATCGAAGAGCTGGGGTATGCGCCCAACATGGCCGCCCGCGGGCTGAAGGGGCGAAGCCGCACGTTGGGTGTGGTGGCGACAGGCATTGAATATTACGGCCCATCACGAACGCTCGCGAGCATCGAGAGGCGGGCCAACGAGCTGGGGCTGTCGCTCCTGCTGAGCCTCATCACCGACCCGGAAACTGAGAGCGGCGAAGACACGCTTGCCAATCTGCTCGCCCACCAGATTGAAGGGATTCTGTGGGCGGTCCCGGAGATCGGGAACAACCGCGAGTGGTTATACGAGCGCATGCAGGAGATCGACACCCCGGTGGTTTTCCTGAACACGGAGCCGCGCGGCGACATCTCGATGTCCGCCGTAGACAACTTCCATGGCGGCAGGCTGGCGACCCGGCACCTTGTCGAGCAGGGGTACCGCCACATCGGCATCGTCACCGGACCGTTGTCCTGGTGGGAGGCGCGGCAGCGCCTGGAAGGGTGGCGCACCGTGTTGGCCGAGCACGACATGGCGGCGGATATCGATAAGCTGCAATCCTATGGGGATTGGTCGCCTGCCAGCGGAGAAGCGGGCTTGCTGCAGCTTCTCGGACAGGCCCGCTTGCTGGATGCCGTTTTCGCCAGCAACGATCAGATGGCGCTGGGCATCCTGAAAGCCGCCAAGGAGGTCGGGCTGAGTGTGCCCGATGACCTCGCCATCGTAGGGTTTGACGACATCCCTGAATCGGCCTACTTCTCCCCGCCCCTGACGACGATCAAACAGGGTCTTACCGAGATGGGGGCCACCACCGTGAACATGCTGTATGAATCTATCGAATCCAGGGAGATTGGGGAGGAAAACTCACCCTGTGTCGCGTGGATCACTCCTCAGCTCATTGTTAGGAAAAGCTCTATCAACATCAAAAGATAGGGCAGCCGGTTAAGTCTTTTGCTTGAAGCAGCTCATTCAAATTTTCTTTTCGACTAAGCAAACCGGTTGGGTTTTTCGGTCCCGCGTGAACCACTCGATGTTGCCGAGCCTTAAAGCTCACAAATGATGGTCAGGCATAGCGACGCACGCTGATATGAATCTGTTCCGGCTACATATCAGGAGATGAAAAATGAATCGAGACAATACCCAGAAAGCAGTTGAGAGCGGAAAGACCGCTCTTGGCGTCGAGTTCGGCTCAACGCGCATCAAAGCGGTGTTAATCGGCGAGGATCATATCCCGATCGCATCCGGCAGCCATGAGTGGGAAAACCGGTATGAAAACGGCGTTTGGACATACCGGCTCGAAGACGTCTGGACTGGCCTGCAGGAAAGCTATCAGGCGCTCAGCAGCGAGGTTGTCGAGAAATACGGCACGCCGCTCAAGACCATTGGTGCCATTGGCTTCAGCGCCATGATGCACGGTTACCTGGCATTTGATAAGGACGACAACCTGCTCGTCCCGTTTCGGACGTGGCGGAACACCATCACCGGACAGGCATCAGACGAGCTTACCGATCTGTTCCAATTCAACATCCCCCAGCGTTGGAGCATTGCGCACCTCCATCAGGCGATATTGAACGAGGAATCCCATATCAGGGATATCAGCTACCTGACGACGCTGGCGGGCTATGTCCACTGGAAGCTGACGGGGCAAAAGGTGCTGGGCGTTGGCGAAGCGTCGGGGATGTTCCCCATCGATAGCAAGACGAATGACTACGACCAGGCCAGGCTTGAGATGTTCAACGAGCGGCTCAAAGCGGTAAACATCCCGTGGAAGCTCCAGGATATCCTGCCCAAAGTCCTTGTCGCGGGGGATGACGCGGGCGTTCTCACCGAAGAGGGCGCACTGCTGCTCGATCCCACCGGGCAGTTGCAGGCGAATATCCCACTCTGTCCGCCTGAGGGCGATGCAGGCACCGGTATGGTTGCGACCAACAGCGTGGCGGAGCGAACGGGCAACGTTTCAGCAGGAACGTCCGTCTTTGCCATGATTGTCTTGGAGAAGGCCCTCTCGAAGTTATATCCCGAAATCGACATGGTGACGACGCCTACCGGCAAGCCCGTGGCGATGGTGCACAGCAATAACTGCACATCCGACCTCAACGCATGGGTGGGGCTGTTCGAGGAATTCACCGATGAGCTTGGGGTAGAGATCAGCCAATCCAGGCTGTTTGAAATGCTGTATCAAAAGGCGCTCACAGGTGATCCGGATGCTGGCGGGCTGCTTGCCTACAATTATGTTTCGGGCGAGCACATCACGCACCTGGAGGAGGGGCGTCCGCTGTTCGTCCGCACGCCCGAAAGTGCCTTCACACTCGCCAACTTCATGCGTGTGCATCTGTTCTCCGCGCTCGGCGCGTTAAAGATTGGCCTGAACATCCTCCTTGAGCAGGAGCAGGTGGAGATCGACCAGGTCCTCGGCCATGGCGGTTTCTTCAAAACAGAGGAAGTCGGCCAAAAAATGATGGCGGCGGCGATGAATGTCCCCGTTTCGGTGATGGAGACCGCCGGAGAGGGTGGCGCGTGGGGGATCGCCCTGCTTGCCGCCTATATGCTCAATAAGACAGGGAACGAGCCTCTGGAAGCCTATCTCTCCGATAAGGTTTTTGCGGGGGAGCGTGGCACGACGATAGCCCCAGTACAAAAGGATGTCGAGGGCTTTGCGGCGTTCATGGAACGCTACAAGCAAGGGCTTGGCATCGAACGGGCCGCCGTGGATGGGCTGAAGTAGAAGCCCTATCCTGAAGTGTTTCACGGAAAATATCGGAACAGCTTTCCGAGAAACCTTAAGTGAAATCCGGCAAGAAGCTTAAAACAGCGCGCGTCATTTTGACCGGATTTCGCCAGAGCACGCAAGGAAAAGAAATGCTCGAAATCCTTAGAGAACAATTGGTGCAGTTACACCTGGAGCTGCCAAAAAATGACCTCGTCCGCTGGACGGGAGGCAATGTGTCGGTACGCGATACCGAGACAGGTCTGGTGGTCATCAAGGCCAGCGGCATCCGCTACGAGGAGATGCAGCCTGAGCATATGGTGATTCTCGACCTGGACGGCACTGTGGTCGAGGGCGACCTCAAGCCGTCGTCCGATACGGCTAGCCATCTGTACATCTACCGGCACCGGCCCGACTTGAACGGGATCGTGCATACCCATTCGCCCTATGCGACCGCCTTCGCGGCCCTGGGCCGCCCCATCCCCGTCTACCTGACGGGCATGGCGGACGAGTTCGGCGGGCCGATACCCTGCGGTGGGTTCGCCTTGATCGGGAGCGAGGCGATTGGCAAGGTCGTGATCGAAACGATCGGGGACTGCCCTGCCGTCTTGTTGAAGAATCACGGGGTGTTCACGGTCGGTGCGTCCGGCGAGGCGGCGGTCAAGGCCGCTGTGATGGTCGAGGATGTCGCCAAGACGACCTGGCTGGCGCTCAGCATGGGGCAGCCAGAACCGATCGCGCCGGAGAATATCGCCAAGCTGCACGACCGTTATTCGAACGTGTACGGCCAGTAAAGTGTTTCACCGGAAGCGTCATGAAACGCTTTCGTGAGACCTCAGCTACAACCGGCCAAAACGCGGCTTTGGTATCTGGTGAAATTCGTTTAAAATTCTTGAGCAAAAGATTTGCTTTTACGGAGCAAACCTGTCAGGTTTGCCGGTCGCATGAGTGCCTGTTTTTTCAGAGACTTATCGCGAACCACTTGAAGTTACTTTCCAGTTTTTTCCCGGAACCTTGAGATGTACCAAAGGAGGTGGCGCTGGTTAGCTGATACCAATTGGAACGGGATAGCACGTGGTCATTTCCACTCTAGGTAAAGGAGATAGAAGAAATGAAGGTCAAGAAATCCTGGCTCATTCTTTTCGGGATGCTGGTTGTAGTTCTGGCGCTCGTGGCCTGTGCGCCAGCCACTCCATCCCCTGACGAGGGGCGAATCAGTGAGCTTGAAGGTCAGCTAGCTCAGGCGGAATCCGATCTGGCAGCCGCCCAGGAGGCAGGTCAGTCCGATGTGGCCGAGCTGGAAGCCGCGCTGGCAGATGCGCAGGCTGAGTTGGAAGCTGCTCAGGCACCAGCCGCAGAGCCTACAGAAGAAATGGCAGAGGGAGCCAAGTGGTGCTCGAACACCGATATTGTGTTCTTCCCCGGCGGCTCTCCTGGTGGCCCGTTTGCCACGGTGGTCTATAACGGTGCCGTGCAGGCTGCTGAAGACCTGGGGGCCAACGTCGAGTATGTATGGTCTGATTGGAACCCGGAGAACATGATCACCCAGTTCTCTCAAGCGGTCGCCACACACCCGGATGGGATTGCCATCATGGGACATCCTGGCGATGAGGCCTTCGGGCCCCTGGTTGACGATGCCGAATCTCAGGGCATTGTCGTCACCAGCATGAATACCCAGTTGCCCATTCTTCAGGCCGAATACAGCTCCGCTGGCTTTGGCTACGTCGGCGCCATCCTGTATGATGCAGGCTACGCTCTGGGAGCGGAATCCGTCAGGCGCTTTGACTTAGGCCCAGGTGACAAGGCGTTTGTCTGGGGGCTGTTAGCCCAGGCGGGTCGTGGCGAGCGCACCAGAGGCGTGATTGACGCGCTTGAGGATGCAGGCCTGTCCGTTGACTACCTGGAGATCGACGACGCGACCAACGCCGACGCGGCGGCTGGTGTGCCCACCTTTGTGGGCGAGATGACAGCTAACCCGGATATCAAGCTGGTCGTGACCGACCACGGGGCGCTGACCGCCACCCTCGAAACCTATCTGACCAGCGCTGGCTTGGGCCCCGATGATGTTTATGCCGCTGGCTTTGACCTCTCCCCGGCGACGGTGGATGCGATCAAGGGCGGTTGGACCGACCTGGTGATTGACCAGCAGCAGTGGCTGCAAGGCTATCTGGCCGTTCTGCAAATCTGCCTGACGGACAACTATGCCTTTACCGGTTTGAACATTGACACCGGTGCCGGGTTTGCCAGTGCAGACAATGTGGATCTGCTTGAATCCCTTGTTCAGGAACAGATCCGCTAAGACGACGAATGTGTTCTCAAACGGTAAGTAGCCGATAGTCGAGAACGAACCACGCGAGAGCCAATCGATGGGTCGACCTGACCGTCGAAACGCCGTCGATTGGCCCTCGCTCCTGGTTTGGAGTGAGGACAATGACGTATCGAATCGAGCTCAAGAACGTTTCGAAATCCTTTGGCGAGGTGCAGGCTTTAAGAGGGGTTGATTTCCAGCTCGGCCAGAATGAAGTGGTTGGCTTGCTGGGCGACAACGGGGCAGGGAAGTCCACCCTGATCAAGATTCTCACCGGTTATCACCAGCCTACCACAGGCGAGATCTACTTCAATGGCAAAAAGGTTGACAATCTTACCGTCCCAAAGGCGAGGCGGTTAGGCGTTGAGACGGTCTATCAGGAGCGGGCGCTGGCCGAGCTTCAGACCCTGTGGCGCAACATCTTCCTGGGCCGGGAGCTGAGCAATTTCCTGGGCGTCATGGATATCAAGAGGATGAAAGAGGAAACCTACCATCTGATGACCCAGTCGATGGGCTTTACCTCTTCAGCCGTCACTCCCGATTCGCCCATTCAGACGTTTTCGGGGGGCGAGAAACAGGGCGTCGCCATCGTGCGGGCGCTGTACTTCGACGCGGATATCATCGTTCTGGACGAGCCTACGATGGGTCTTTCCTTAAAGGAAACCCGAAAGCTGCTCAACTTTGTGCATGGCATCAGGGCAGCCGGTAAGTCCGCCGTATTTATTGACCATAATATTTTCCACGTTTATTCCGTCGCCGATCGGGTCGTGGTAATCGACCGGGGCCGGGTGGCGGGAGAATTCAGATGCGCTGATATCACGCTGGACGACCTCATGGACAAGATGTATCAGATCGCTGAGACGGGCAGCTTCGACGGTGACACCATACAGGGAGATAGCCAGCAATGAGCACTATGTCTGAGATAGAAGCCGTGCAGCCTTACGAGGAGCACTTTTCGCTGGCGAAGTTTGCCAGGGCCAATGGCACTCAACTTGGCATCTTATGCGTCTTTATTTTGCTGTGGACTATCTTCATCGTCTCAGCGCCGGACACCTTCCTTTCTCCTCAAATCTACTATGCGTTCATGTCCACCATCCCCTTCTTTCCGTGATCGCGGGCGAGATGGACCTGTCGTTTACTTCCATTATGGCGATTGGCATGGTCGCCTTCATCATGACTCATAATGCGACCGACAGCGTCCTCCTGGCCTTTGTCGCGGCCCTGCTGACCGGGCTTTTCGCGGGGTTCATGAATGGCGTGATTGTGGTCCAGTTTGGCATTCCTTCCCTGGTAGCCACCATTGGCACGCAGTTCTTCTGGCGAGGGGCGGTCCTCGTCCTCTCGGAAGGGAGGAGCGGCTCTTTGATCTATACGGAAAACTCCCTGCTGCACCCGATTCTGGTGGGCAAGATCGGGGGGGTCTTTCCGATGCAAATGGTCTGGCTGCTGATCATCACCATAGGCATCTGGGCGCTGCTCAACCGGCATCGCTTCGGGGCGCATGTTTACCTGATCGGCGATAATGAAAACTCCGCCCGGCTGATGGGAGTCAACGCCGGAAGGGTGCGCATCATTGTCTTCTCGCTCATTGGTATCATCTCCGCCTTTGCTGGTGTGGTCGCCAGTCTGCATGTGACTTACTTCTGGCCGAGCCTGGGCGATGGCTACTTGCTTCGCACCCTGGCCTCCGTCTTCCTGGGGGGGACGTCGGTCTTTGGTGGGACGGGAACCATCCTCGGCACCTTTATCGGCTCCTTCATCATCGGGGCGATTGAGGCGGCCACCGTCGCCATCGGCTTGACCGGATTCTGGACCCAGCTCATCTATGGCTTGATCATTGTCGCATCGGTTACCATGCACAGCTATCTGCGCCGGAGCCTGAAATAAAACCTGAGAGGTTTTTTAAGGTAAATCTGCGCCTTCTATAGGCGGAAGTGCCCGGTCAATGACCGGGCTGTGTTTTATACAGCGGGGCCTCCTTCAAAGATTCCCCTTCTGCGGGGCCGGGCATTTCCCAGGTTTGCTCCGCCAGCAATACCGTTTATGGTTGTCGTATCCACCCCGCCTGGGAGAAATGTAATAATCGGTTATGACGTTTGGCACTTCTTTCCGGGGGTGGAAACCTTGTATGATAAGGCAGTAGTTGACTAAATCGCTCAACAAAGGAAGCG
The DNA here is from genome assembly GCA_037388645.1 of Chloroflexota bacterium. Classification (GTDB taxonomy): domain Bacteria; phylum Chloroflexota; class Anaerolineae; order Aggregatilineales; family UBA3940; genus JARRJX01. The sequence continues at coordinate 144 of JARRJX010000052.1, read as the reverse complement.
AAGGGCGCTAAACCGGTGCTTCAGATCTCACGTCGAGCAGACTACGCCGTCCGCATTATGCTGGAATTAGGGCTTCACGAGAGCGATGAGCCGTTGTCTGCAGTCGAGTTGACCGCATATGCTGAGGTATCCAAAGCCTTCCTG
>JARRJX010000051.1:0-9263 GCA_037388645.1 Chloroflexota bacterium | reverse complement strand
GCTATCTGTCATCTACACCTTGTTTGCTGCGTGACAGAAGGGAGCGAGAGAAAAGACGCGGGTGAGCGGAGAGTGATGGCACGCCCTGTACCGCTGTTACCAGCAACGGACACTGCCGTTCGGGGACATCCCGCTTATGGACAGGACAACTGTGTCGTCATTCTGCTAGAATCTTAACACTGATTGTGAGCAGGAGATCATGGTGACTAGCAGCAAAGGACAAAACTGAGATGGATATTCCCCTTGGGGTTGATGTGTCTTGTGGCACACAGGTCTGTGGACGTTCAACGTATCTGGTGATCAACCCGGTCAATGATCGTGTGACCCATCTGGTGGTCGCCGAGAAAGACTTTCCGCACGCTGAGCGGTTGGTGCCAGTTGACTATATCGTCGAGTCGTCCCCAACGTCGATCCGGTTACGCTGCACGCCCCGTGAACTCGTCGAGATGGACAGCTTTATAGAGACGGAATACATCAAGGACAACGAAGTGGAGGTCGGCCTGCCCTATGAAGGGCCCTACCTGCTGTGGCCTTACGGTATGTACGGAGCCATGCCGATCCGCCTGGAATATGAACACATCCCGGCGGGTGAGGTAGTCATTCACCGTGGATCGCAAGTGAAAGCGACTGATGGCAACATCGGCAAGGTGGATGAATTCCTGATCAACCCTGAGAACGGGCGCATCTCGCACTTGGTTATGCGTGAAGGCCATCTCTGGGGGAACAAAGATGTAACCATCCCCGTTTCAGAGATTGAAAAATTCGATGATGAAGTCGTTTACCTTAAACTCGATAAGAAGGCTGTTGCCAAGCTGCCTGCCATCCCCGTGCACCGCAAGTGGAAATAGGTCATGGGGCAAAACTCGCCAAACGCTCACTGGCCCGGCATGGACGACCGCCATCCCGGCATCTGGGACAGTGTGTGTTTGCACAGCGCATATCGCTTCAACCCGCTCGAGCGGGGGCGGGCGGCAGCGACGCGGTTTGCCCTAGGCGACGGCTTCGGAGCGATCGGCAGATACCGCTTGCGCGGAAGGGAGGGAAGGGCCCCCACGCTCTCCCGTTTTGCCATAAGACCAGTCTGGTCCAAGCGCAGTGATCCGTCACATCTTTGGAGGAGAATCATGCAAGTATTAATCTCTGGCGGAGGGCTGGCCGGTCTAAACGCGGCCTACTGGCTACATAAATATGGATTTACCCCGGTCGTCCTGGCCGAAGCGACGAAGAAGAACTCATGACGGAGCCTGAGCGATATCCTCCAGAGCACCCGGAGCAGCACTGGCCGTCCAGCGGGACGGCGGAGATACAGGTTGGTTCTCCGCTGCCTTTCGGTGCACATCCCCGTGACGGAGGCGTCAACTTTGCCCTGTTCAGCCGACACGCCGACCGGGTCTCGCTGGAGCTCTACGCGGGGGCAGAGGACGTCTGGCCCGACCGCATCATCGAACTTGATCCCCATCGTTTCAACAGATATAAATTGCTTCTGGACCCTTACGCTACCGCTATTACACACCGGCAGCATTGGGATTTTGGGCAGGCACTGGGCTACGATCCGGCCTCGGCGCAAGCCGACCTTTCCTTTTCGAGCCTGGACAGCGCCGGGGCAATGCCCAGGTGTATCGTCACCCCAAGTCACTTTGACTGGGAAGGGGATCAACCACTCCGGCTGCCCTGGTCTGAAATAGTCATCTATGAGACCCACCTGCGCGGCTTGACCGCCCACCCCAGTTCTGGGGTTAGGCATCCGGGCACCTACCAGGGACTAACCGAGAAGCTGCCTTACCTCAAAGAACTGGGAGTAACGGCCATTGAATTGATGCCCGTGCATGAATTCAACGACGACGAGATGGAGCGCACGAACCCACTGACCGGTGAACGGCTGAAAAACTTCTGGGGCTACAACACGGTGAGCTTCTTCGCGCCCAAAGCCTCTTACTGTAGTACGGGTTGGATGGGGCAGCAGGTAGCGGAGTTCAAAGAAATGGTCAAAGCCTGCCACCGTGCCGGTATCGAGGTCATTCTGGACGTGGTTTTCAATCACAGCGCCGAGGGCAACGAGCTGGGGCCGACCTTCGCTTTTCGGGGTATCGATAATACTATCTACTACATGCTGGCTGACGATAAACGCTACTATAGAAACTATACCGGTACGGGAAACACCCTTAACGCCAATCACCCGGTGGTGCGCGACTTCATCCTGGAGGCGCTGCGATACTGGACGGTCGAGATGCACGTGGATGGCTTTCGCTTCGACCTGGCCTCTGTGTTGGACCGGGACGAGCAGGGCAATCTGCTGCCCGACGCGCCGCTGCTGGAACGCATCGCCGAGGATCCGATTCTACGGGAGGTAAGAATCATCGCGGAGGCCTGGGATGCCGCTGGCGCCTATCAGGTGGGCAGTTTCCCTGAGGCACGCTGGGCCGAATGGAATGGTCGTTACCGAGATGAAGTGCGACGCTTTTGGCGCGGGGACGATGGCCTGCTGGGGTTGTTCACCAGCCGGGTCTGTGGCAGCGCCGACCTTTACCAGCACTCCGGCAAAGGACCTGAGAGCAGCATTAACTTTGTTACCTGCCATGATGGCTTCACCCTGAATGACCTGGTGAGTTATTCCCACAAACACAACCAGGCTAACGGTGAAGAGAGTCGCGACGGAGCAGATGAGAACTATAGTGCGAATTATGGCATCGAAGGGGAGACTGATGATCCTCAAATCCAGACGCTGCGCGTTCGCCAAATAAAAAACTTCCTGGTGACGCTGTTCGTTTCACGGGGCGTGCCGATGCTACTAGGTGGCGATGAATTCCGCCGAACCCAGCAAGGCAACAACAACGCCTATTGCCAGGACAACGAGATCAGCTGGTATGACTGGTCGCTGCTGGAGCACCATCAAGAAATTCACCGCTTCACACGCGGTATGATCGTCCTGCGCCGCACGCATCCGGTTCTGAGCCGGGGGATCTTTTACACCGACGCTGACGTTCGCTTTTTCAATCCATCTGGCGAACCACCCGATTGGCTCGACAGCCAGGAGAAGCGCCTGGGGATGCTCATTCAGGCAGGGGGACAGCCAGTGCTGTGCTTGATCTTCAACGCCAGGGCTGAAGCGGTGGAATTCGCACTGCCAAAGCTTTTTGAAGGGAGAGAGTGGCGTCTGGCGGTAGATACGCATCGTCCGCCACCCGAAGACATCCGTGAAGGTGGAGATGAGCTGCCTCTGCACAGCCAGGACAGCTATCAGGTTGGCCCCCGCTCCAGTGTAATCCTGGTGTGCCGACAATAGGTTCGGGCGATTGTGCCGTTGGTGACTGACCCAATGATTGCTTACCTGCAGTACCAACGTGGCAGCAGCAGTTTGAGAAACAGAGCGAAGTACTGATGACGAGATGGAGGTAGCCTTGGCAGGCATTTTCAAAGCATACGACATTCGGGGATTGTACCCCCAGGAGATCGATGAGAACGCGGTGCACAAAGTCGGTTACGCGTTTGCCCACTATCTGGGTAAGCCGCACATTGTCGTCGGGCATGATATGCGCGATTCATCACCAGCCTTGAACGCAGCCTTTTCTGAAGGAGTGCAGGCTGCCAATGTCGATGTGACCGATATTGGCATGGCTACCACACCCATGCTTTACACCGCCATCATTGACGGCCACTTCGACGGCGGCGCTATGATCACTGCCTCGCACCTTCCGGCACAATACAACGGCATCAAGCTGTGCCGCGAAAAGGCCATCCCGCTGAGCGGGGATGATGGGCTGCCAGAGGTGGAGGCCCTTTACCGTGACACAGACAGTCTGCCAGCGGGCGGCACAGGGCAGCACCAGTCCCTAAGCTTCCTGCCCCGCTATCTGGAGAAACTGCTCCCCTTCGTGGAGGGCGACGAACCGTTGCGAGTCGTGATCGATGCTGGCAATGGCATGGGCGGACTGGATACGCCCCATCTGCTCGAACACCTGCCCCACATCGATGCCGTTCGCATGTACTTTGAGCCGGACGGTGACTTTCCGCACCACGTTCCCAACCCGGCTGAGCCCGAAAACACGGCGGAACTCCAAGAACGGGTGGTGACCGAAAAAGCCTGCCTGGGGTTTGCCTTCGATGGCGACTGCGACCGCTGTGGCTTTGTGGATGAGACCGGCACCCGCGTCCCGGCTGACCTGGTGGTGGCCGTGCTGGCCGAGTACTTTCTCAAGCAAACGCCTGGTGCCACGATCCTCCATGATCTGCGCGCCAGCCGCGCTGTGCCTGAACGCATTCGCGAGCTGGGCGGCAACCCGATCAAGACCCGCGTGGGCCACTCGTTCATCAAGAGAAAGATGCGCGAAGTGGATGCGGTGTTTGCCGGGGAACTCTCCGGCCATTATTACTATAAAGAAATGGGCTTCATCGACAGCGGCATTCTCTCAATAATCTCCATGCTCAACCTGTTGGCCTGGAAGAAGACGCCGTTGAGCCAACTGGTGCACCCGCTGGAAACGTATGCTCAGTCCGGCGAGATCAATATCCACGTCCGCGATGCTTCCCGGCTCTTCGAAGCACTGGAAGCAACCTATCAGGACGGCCATCAGGAACACCTGGATGGGTTGTCGGTTGAATACCCAGACTGGTGGTTCAACCTGCGGGAATCCAACACCGAACCACTGGTACGGCTGGTGATGGAAGCCGACGACGAACGCACACTAGAGCGGCAAAGGACCCGCATTTTAAACCTGATCGACCCGTATAAGGTCGATGTAACCTAGGAGGATCCAAATGGCCAGTATCAAAACCACAGAATCACCATCCGGCAAGGCCGGGCCGGATTTTGCTAAAGTTAGTTTGGATGAAGCGCTGAAAAAGCTGGACACCTCGATGGAAGGGCTGAGCGTGGATCAAGCCCGCCACCGGCTGGAGCAGTACGGCCCCAACGCCCTGGTTGAAAAGAAAGTCAACCCGCTCCTGAAATTTCTCTCCTATTTCTGGGGACCGATTCCGTGGATGATTGAAGTCGCAGCCGTGTTATCGGCCATCATCCGGCACTGGCCCGATTTGATTATCATCCTCGTGCTGTTGTTATTCAATGCAGTGGTTGGCTTCTGGCAAGAGCATCAGGCAGCCAATGCCGTGGAAGCCTTGAAGAAACAACTGGCGCTCAAAGCCAGGGTCAGACGTGACGGCCAATGGACAGAGATAGATGCCGTCGAACTGGCGCCAGGTGACGTCGTCCGCCTGCGCCTGGGCGACATCATCCCTGCTGACGTCAAGCTGGCTGAGGGCGACTACCTGAGCGTGGACCAGTCGGCCTTGACCGGCGAGTCGCTGCCCGTAGACAAAAAACCCGGTGACGAGGCCTATTCTGGCTCGGTTGCCAAGCAGGGCGAGATGGTCGCCGTGGTCACGGCCACCGGCGGGAAGACCTTCTTCGGCAAGACCGCCCAACTGGTTTCCGAAGCCAAATCCGTCTCCCACTTCCAGAAGGCGGTACTGCACATCGGCGATTATCTGATCTATTTAAGCCTGGGCCTAGCCGTAGTGCTGCTGCTGGTACAGCTTTTCAGAGGCGCATCGGTGCTTACCCTGGTGCAGTTCACCCTGATTCTGGTGGTGGCGGCCATTCCGGTGGCAATGCCGGCGGTGCTTTCGGTGGCGATGGCGATAGGCGCCAAGTCGCTGGCAGGAATGAAAGCCATCGTCACCCACCTGGAGTCCATCGAAGAGATGGCCGGTATGGACATTCTGTGTTCAGACAAGACCGGCACCCTGACGCAGAACAAGCTTACCTTGGGTGAGCCGGTTCTGTTTGGTACTCAGGAATCACAAGCATTGATACTGGCCGCTGCCCTGGCCTCCAAGGCCGAGGATCGGGATGCCATTGACCTGGCGGTGCTGGGCGGGCTTGCCGACCAGCAGGTTTTGACAGATTACCAACAACAAAAGTTCGTGCCTTTCGACCCGGTTGGCAAACGCACCGAAGCCTCGGTCAAAGATAAGGAAGGGCACTCTTTCCAGGTGACCAAGGGCGCGCCACAAGTCATCATGGCAATGAGCCAGCTCAAAGCGGAAGATAAGGAACGAGCTGAGAAAGCGATCAACGATCTGGCGGCTAAAGGCTACCGCACCCTGGGGGTGGCGAGAAGCGACGACGGCGATACCTGGCAGTTCCTGGGTATTCTGCCGCTCTTCGACCCGCCGCGAGAAGATTCGGCTGATACTATCCAGCAAGCCAACGAGCATGGCATCCAGGTCAAAATGATTACCGGCGACAATACGGCCATCGCCAAAGAGATTGCCGGGCAGCTTGGCTTGAGGGCGGACATCCACCCGGCTAGCGAGTTCTTCAGTGAAGACACAGACCAGGCGCTGAGCCCCCGGCAGAGCGCAGCGATTGAGGAGGCCGATGGCTTCGCCCAGGTTTTCCCGGAACACAAGTACCAGATCGTCGAGGTGCTGCAATCGCGGGGACACATCGTGGGCATGACCGGCGATGGCGTCAACGACGCACCGGCCCTCAAGCAGGCGAACACCGGCATTGCGGTCAGTGGGGCCACCGACGCCGCCCGGGCCGCTGCTGACCTGGTGCTGACCGCCCCTGGGCTGTCGGTCATTGTGAGAGCAGTCGAGACGGCACGCGAGATTTTTGAGCGCATGACCAGCTACGCCATTTATCGCATCACCGAGACGATCCGCATTATGTTCTTCGTGGTGCTGGCGATGATCGTGTTCGATTTTTACCCCATCACCTCCGTTACGATCATCCTGCTGGCCGTGCTCAACGACCTGCCCATCATGGCTATCTCCTACGACAACACCTGGCTGGACCCGCAGCCGGTGCGCTGGGATATGCGCCGCGTGCTCACCCTTGCCACGGCTCTGGGATTGGTGGGGGTGGTGCAAACGTTTGGTATTTTGGTCATCGCCAAAGTGTTGCTCAAGCTGAATAATGACCAGATTCAATCCTTCATCTACCTGAAGCTGGCGCTGGCTGGTCACCTGTCTCTGCTGGTAGCCCGCACGCGGAAACCGCTCTATAGCAAACCTTACCCGGCACCCATTCTGCTCGGCGCCATCCTGGCCACGCAGCTCACGGCGACACTGGTTGTGGGCTTTGGCCTGCTGGTAACTTCACTCCCCTGGAGCTACATTGGCTTGATCTGGGCCTACTGCCTGGGTTGGGTCGTTATCACAGACAACGTAAAACTGAGTGTTTACCGCCACCTGGACCTGAGTGCGTCACGGCATCGTTCTTTCCTGAATCGCGTCCAGGAGTCTATCCATCCATTCGGGGGCCTGCATGGCGACCACTCGCGGAAAACATCCTGAATTTGCGGAGAACGATAATGGTTGAATCGATTGGTAGTATGTTGGTGTAGGCAATGCCCTACCAGAACGCCCTGCTCTGAGTGGACTACAACGCCGAGAGACGGCGCGTGGTCAGTCCCAAAGGTCGAGCGGGGCGTTCCGGCCCGGCGTTGCAGGGTGGTCGATGACAGGCTGCGCCCGCTTTTATTGCGACGGGAACGTAGTGTGGTAGGTGGCCATAAGCTGCGATCGAAAGGAAGCTCGTTGTGACTACAAAACAGAACGTGACGGGGCCTCTGACCCCGGATACAGTGCACTTGATGGACGATTACTGGCACGCCAGCCTTTATCTCTGCGCGGGGATGCTCTACCTGAAAGATAACCCGCTGCTCAAAGAGCCGCTTAAGCTCGAACACATCAAGCATCGCCTTCTGGGACACTGGGGCTCGGATCCCGGCCAAACTCTGGTGTGGACGCACCTGAACCGCCTGATTCGAGAACAAGATCTTGACATGATATTCATATCCGGCCCGGGACATGGCGCGCCTTCCATGCTTTCTCAAGGCTGGCTCGAGGACACCTACGGCGAGGTCTACCCTGACAAGGGGCAGGGTGAAGAGGGAATGCAGCGCTTCTTCAAGCAGTTTTCCTTCCCCGGCGGCATTGGCAGCCACTGCACCCCAGAAACCCCAGGCTCGCTCCACGAAGGCGGCGAGCTGGGCTACAGTCTTTTCCATGCCTTTGGCGCGGTCTTCGACAACCCCAACCTGATTGTTGCCTGCATTATCGGCGACGGCGAGTCCGAGACTGGGCCGCTCGCCACCGGCTGGCACGGCAACAAGTTCCTCAACCCGGCTCAGGACGGCGCGGTGCTACCTATTCTGCACCTCAACGGTTACAAAATCGCCAATCCGACCATGCTGGCCCGTATGGGCGACGAGCAGTTGGAAAGCCTGATGCGTGGCTACGGTTACAATCCGCATTTCGTAGAGTTCGGTGTCGATAGCCCACCAGAAGTTGTGCATCAGACACTGGCCGCAGTACTCGACACGGTAATCGCCGAAATCCAGGCCATCCAGCACCAGGCCCATACAGAAGGTGTGCAGGAGATGCCCACATGGCCCATGATAGTTTTGCGTTCACCCAAAGGCTGGACTGGCCCAAAACAGGTGGACGGACACAAAGTGGAAAACTTCTGGCGCGCCCACCAAATCCCTGTGGATCCTCATAAAAGCCCTGAGGACATGGAGATTCTGGAAAAGTGGCTGCGCAGCTACGAGCCCGAACGTCTCTTCACCGAGGATGGCTATCTCGTTCCTGAGCTGAAGGCATTGGCTCCTACCGGCCAGCGGCGCATGAGCGCCAACCCTGTCACCAACGGTGGTCTGGTGCGAAAAACGCTGGTGATGCCGGACTTCCGCGAGTATGCGGTGGAGGTTCCCCATCCTGGCGAAGTGCAGGTGGAAAATACCCGCTTGCTCGGTCGCTTCCTGCGAGATGTGATCAAGGCCAACCCCACCAACTTCCGATTCTTCTGCCCGGATGAGACCGCCTCCAACCGCCTGGACGATGTCTACGAGGCCAGCGATAAGGTCTGGATGGAAAAGATTCTGCCTGAGGACGCGGACGGATCGCACCTCGCCCGCACGGGCCGCGTGATGGAAGTCCTCTCCGAACACACCCTGGAAGGCTGGCTGGAAGGGTACTTGCTCACCGGACGGCACGGCTTCTTCGCCTCGTACGAAGCCTTCATCCACGTCATCGACTCCATGTTCAACCAGCACGCCAAATGGCTGGAGAAATCCCTGGAGATCCCCTGGCGGGCATCGCTCTCTTCGCTCAATATTCTGCTCAGCTCGACCGTCTGGCGTCAGGACCACAATGGCTTCACCCACCAGGACCCGGGGTTTCTGGATGTGGTCGCCAACAAAAGTTCCAAGGTGACCCGCATCTACCTGCCGCCCGACGCCAACTGCCTCCTT